>JBKPFE010000277.1:0-5331 GCA_046728705.1 Actinomycetota bacterium | reverse complement strand
CCGGCCGAGTCACGAAGCCGGATGTAGTCGGAGCCGTTCGGCGGAGCCCCCGGCGTCGAGAACGCGTGCGGGTTGTCCCAGTCGATCGTCGCGTTCAGCGTCGGCGTCTGGTACAGCGACCTCCGGCCGCCCTTTACGTTTCGGCCCTGATCGAGCAGGCCGTCGATGGCCACCATCGCCGCCCAGTTGTGAATGATGTCCTGCGAGTCTCGGCGGGAACCGGCCTGGTCGAGGACGACGTCGAGCCCGGGGAGCCCGATCGCGTCCTCCCGATGCAGCCGCGTCATGAACCCCGTGCCGAACTGCCCGTGCAGGTACTCCATGATCGTGTAGGCAGCGCCGTAGTCACAGAGAATCTCGCCGTCGCCCTGGTCGCCCCACAGCGTCAGCGAGTTCTCCGGACCGCTCGTGGGCCGCGGAATCGGGTTGAAGAGCGTCTGCTGGCGGAGCCACCCGAGGAAGCACTGCACGTGGTTGTCGAAGCCCTTCTGCGTGACCGGGCGGCTCGGAGCTACATAGCCCGTGAGCGTCTGGGCCCAGTCGGAGAGGCCCTCGTTGACCCAGGTGACCTCCGCATTGTTCTCGTAGTACTCGAGGAGGTGCTGGTACTCGTGCGCGAAGACGCCCTCGTACAGGAACGGCCGCGCCGGCGCGTTCAGGCAGGGGTCCGACGACGGCTCGTGCGGCGGGTCGGCGCCCGTCAGGTGGAGCCAGTCGTACGCGTCGATGGTCATGATGTTCCGGTCGAACAACTCGTTCAAGCCGGACGAGAAGAAGCCCGCGACCCGGGTCAAGGTGTGGGCGTTGTTGAAGTCGTGGAAGTTGTCGTCTCGGACGTTGTCGATCAGGACGACGGTGTCGTCACCGTCGCCTGTCGGATCGGCCGCCACGCCCTCCAACGGGGCGAGGCCACCCGCGAACAGGCGTCCATCGCGGTCCGGCGCGACGCTGAACACCGCCGACTCCTTCGGCAGGATGTTCTCGTCGAACTGCTGCGCCAGGTAGTTCACCTGCGCGTCCGTGATCGTCGTGCGAACGCCGTTGCGGCAGTCGCCGGCGGGAAAGTCGAGACCGGTCGCGGTGGTACCGAACACCGCGCGCGGCACCGGGCTGGCGACCCAGACCTCCACGTTGTTGCGCTTCGCGCGGAGCGTGAAGCGCTTGCGGTACGACCCGGCCGTGAAATCGAGCGCGACCCACATGCGCTCCTCACCAACCGTGGGCGGATGGTTCATGAGACGGATACCGGCGCGGCGGAGAATCCTCTTCCGCACTGCCCTCTTCAGCGCCTTCTTCTTGATCTTCAGGTTGACGACCTTGCCGTCGGCGCGTAAGAACGGCAGGCGCCCGCCGTAGATGTCCGGGCCGACGTCGATCAGGCCGCCGCCGCGCTTTGCCTTAACCGCATCGCTGCTCCCTGTTGCCCCCGACGCGCCGATCATGACGACGCCGAGCGTGACGAGAGCAGAAACGGCGATCGCCGTCGCGCGCCATCCCCCAACGATCCCTCGCTTATGTTCTGCCAATGTTCCCCTCCCCAACTTGGTTCACCGGCAAGCGCGGCCGCGCCTCCGGCCCTCAGAGGGCGTAGATGATGCGATATCGAGGGAGGAATGTCAACGGTTGGGACGTTGACGAACCCAGTGCCGGGTGTTCTCAGCCGCCCGGCTGAAGCGCGGTTGACGCGCAGAGCGCGCAGCGCGGCAGGGTTAATCCGTCCGACAAAGGACGGGGAGCGGCGAGCTCCCAGCGCTCCGCGAGGCCGACCCCGAGCTCGTGCCGGAGGACTCGGCGCGGCTCGGCGCTGCGCTCGGACGGGTCGTCGACGACCCGCCGGACGGCGGCCGCGCACTCGTCGTCGGTCACAGCCCCACGAACGAAGCCGCGATCCTCGGGCTCACCGGGGAGGTCGTCGCGCCGCTCGGGAAAGGAGCGGGCGTCGTCCTCGTCGCGACCGACGACGGCTACGAGGTCGGCGCGGCCTGATCAGCTCTCGGCGCGGGCGTAGGTCGCGAGAATCGCTCCCGTCGTCGTGACCTGGCTGTCGACGAGCCGCAGGGGACGCATCGTCCCGTCGTCGGGAAAGAGGCGCTTGCCGCCGCCGAGGGCGAGCGGGTCGATCATCAGCCGAAGCTCGTCGACCAGGTCGCGCTCCAGCAGTGTCTTCAAGAGGTCGAGGCTGCCGATCACGTGGATGTCGCCGCCGTCCTCCTGCTTCAGCGCTGCCACCGCGTCGGCCGCGTCGCCCTCCAGCAGCGTCGAGTTCTGCCACTCAAGCGGGCTCTCGAGCGTCGTCGACGCCACGTACTTCGGCTTCGTGTTCATCGGCTCCGCGATCACCTGCTCTTCCTCCGGCGCATTCGGCCAGTACGAGGCGAAGATCTCGTAGGTGCGCCGGCCGAGCAGGAAGCCGCCGGCCTCGTTGATCGAGCCGAGCACCCTGCCCATCGCCGGCTCGTCCATGTACGGCATGCTCCAGCCGCCGTGCGAGAAGCCGCCGCTCGTGTCCTCATCCTCGCCGCCGGGCGCCTGGGCGACGCCGTCCAGGCTCACGAACTCGTTGACGATTACCTTGCGCATTCCGATCTCCTTTCTCGAGGCTCTGACCGTTGGACCCGTCGACGGCGAGAAAGTGAGCGGTCGCCGCGCGCTCGAGCCTCAGGCCGGACTTCGTCACGGAAGATCTCTTCCGCACGGATTCTTTGCTTATCGTCGTCCGTGAGCACTTGGCGTTTTGGTCGTTGGAGTTTAGGGGGCCAAACGCGCCACGGCAGAGGCCGCGCGCTGAGATGCCACGCCCACAAAAATAGGCCCCACGACCCCGGGGAAGCCGGGAATGACGAAGGCGGGGCGGGAGCAGCCGCGCCCCGTATTGCCACGCTGGAAAAAGTGGGCACTTCCATTGGGCTAACCCGATTCCTGGGCTGCCTTGACGGCCTCCGCCCGCTTGCGGCGGATGAACGGGCGCACGTCCTCTTTGTCCATTGAGGCCAGTTCACCGGCAGCCATGGCCTCTTTTCAGGTCTGGCATTGTCCAACGAAACCCAGGCGGGATGGTCAGCGGCTGGCTGCCGCTGTCGAGGAAGTCCTCCACGGACTGGCGTGTGTACTGCCAGCGATCCCTGCATAACCCGCCATGGCGGGGAGGCGCTCAGCCTGGGATGCCGTACGAGTTCTCCTGCGCGAACGCTAGCCGGGCGGCCCGCAGTCGCAAGCGCTCCACTCTCTGCAGCTGATCCTCCGCTCGCGCCGCAAGCGCGGCAAAGTCGTAGCCCTCGAGCTCGCCTCGCTGAGACGCGACATTCTCCAGCGTTCGCCACAGCGCCCTCTTCCCGGCTATCCCGATCGCGAGGCTCTCCAGCTCCACCACCCGGGTTAGCGCGGTGTACGAGAAGAGTCGGCCATTCGGCTTCAGGCGGCGCGCCTTCTCGGAAAGCCAGGCCGCCGACACCTTCACGTTCGATCGCTCCGCTCCCACTCGCCTCATGACGGCAATTAACGTTTGTCGGTCCGAGGCGATCTCGCCGGCGAGTTCTGCCAGCGGCGGGCCGAACTCCGAGCGTTCGTTCCTTTGCCGGCAGCGCTCGACGAGTTCGGAGCCGAAGGTCGCTCCGGCAAGGTGGTCCTGTAGGTAGACGTGAAGCAGGGCCGGCACGATCCATGCCTTCCCTTCCGGTGGCTAGGGAAACGCCGCCGGGCGCAGCGCCGGCGTTAATCGCGTACGAGCCGAAAGCGGCAGAACTCGCGCCCGAAGAGGAGGCCGCGTCCGAGCCATTCTCCATCCTCCCCTTGCCTGAGCTCGTCGCGAAGAGGCCAGCCCACATAGTCGAGCGTCCGTCCGCACACGCGGAAGCGGGCGAGCGGCAGTAGCCCGAGCCGGGTGGACCCGCTCCGCGGGCCGATACGCTTGCGCAAGCCCACGGGAGGCAACAGGCCGCTCACGCGCTCGACGCGCCAACGCCCGGTGAACTCGCCCTCGTCGCTCATGGTATGAGCAGGATCTTGATCGCGCCGTCCTGTTTCTGCTGAAACATCTCGTACGCCTGCGGCGCGTCCGCGAGCGGCAGTACGTGCGGCGCCAAATCCTCCGTTGCGAGTGGATCGTTGTCGTCTAGTACAAGCGGCAATAGTTCGGGAATCCAGCGCTTCACGTGCGCCTGGCCCATGCGGATTTGGATGCCCTTGTCGAAGAGGTCCATCATCGGCAAGGGATCGGCCTGACCGCCGTAGACGCCGACGATGGAGAGCGTCCCCCCGCGCCGCACGGCGTCGATCCCGCTCGCGAGGGCGGACAGCCGATCGATGCCGGCTCGCTCGGCGAGCGCGGCGCCGAGGCGGTCGGGCAGGAGCGCCGTCGCCTTCTGCATGAATTCCGCGACCGGTGCGCCGTCGGACTCATCCCGACGGCGTCGATGACGGAGTCGGGCCCACGGCCCTCGGTCAGCTCCCGGACGTGCTCAGCCGCTTCGTCGACCTCCTCGACGGGTCTCACGGTGTAAGCCGCATGCTTGATTCCCTTGTTCCAGCGGTCTTCCCGCCACTTCTCTGGTACTCGAGCTGTGACCCCTTCCTTGATGGGGAGGTACTCCGACGTCCCGAGCAAGCGGCCGATTTGCAGGCCCTTTGAGTGAGAGGCGATTCTTCGACGGTTGCGCCGGCACTACAGGGAGGTGCTCCGCGGTGCTGGCTCAGACAACAAAACTAGCTGATTTGCAGGTAATTTCACGACTGAGTGCCCTCTGACGGACTCGAACCGTCGACCCCCTCTCTATGAAGAAGGGCGGTGGGTCAAGTAGCGGTTTTCGCGTCGCCCAGTCAGGGCTGGCGTTATGGTCGGGGGTGGCGAGCGGGGCTCATCTCTCTATCGCCTCGTCGAGGGGAAGGACAAAGCCGATTGGAGTTCGCTCCGGTAGCGCAGCTCCTTCAGGGCCGTCAGGCGGCCAGGGGGTCGGTGGCGCCTGCGGGAGCGAAGGGTTGATTGCGGGTGAGCATGTGCCAGATCGCTTCGGCGAGCCGGCGGGCGAGGTCGATCTGCGCGACCTTGGCGCCTCGTTGCTTGCGATGCGGGCTTTCGTGTCTTGGTAGCGCTGCATGTAGGTTGGGTGGGTGCAGGCGTGGGTGGCTGCTTCGACGAGCGCCCTACATGGATGGGGCCGGCGAGTCAAGGGCGGCGAGCGGCCGACTGGTAGACGCGCGGGCAGAGGCCGCTATGGCCGGCAAGTTTGCGCGGTGAGGCGAAGCGGCCGATGTCGCCGAGCTCGGCCGCGATCGTGTAGGCGAGCACCCAGCTGATCCCAGGGACGGTGCAGAGGAGCGGTACGTAGCGGTGGT
>JBKPFE010000080.1:0-1072 GCA_046728705.1 Actinomycetota bacterium | reverse complement strand
ACCGTCGAGGGCGTCGAGGACGTGCTCATCCGGGTCGCGAAGTGCTGCACGCCGGTCCCGAGCGACAAGATCGTCGGCTACATCTCACTCGGCAAGGGGATCACGATCCACCGCGAGGACTGCCCGAACCTGAAGGCGCTCCGGCGGAACCCCGAGCGGTTCACGCCGGTCAGCTGGGACGGCGGCACGACCCAGAGCTTCCGCGTCCAGATCGCCGTCGACGCGTGGGACCGGCCGCGCCTGCTCGAGGACGTTGCCCGAACCTTCGCCGAGCACGGCGCGAACATCGTCTCCTACGGCGGCACCGTCGAGGATCAGCTGGCCAAGAACTGGTACACGGCCGAAATCGGCGACGTGAAGTCGCTGCGCGCGCTGCTCAGCTCACTCCGGAATGTCGAGGCGGTCTTCGACGCCTACCGAATGACTCCGAGCTAAAGCTCGACGTCGTCACCCTCGAACTCTCGGATTCGCTCCCTGAACCACTCCGGCACCGGGCAGGCTTTGCGCTCGTCGAGGTCGACCAGCACCAGCGTCTGCTGCGCCGCGACCATGAGCACGTCGTCGTCGATCCGGTAAGCGGCGCACTCGTATGTCGCGCTCGTTCTCCCGATCCGCGAGACACGAATGAACACTTCGAGCAGATCGTCGAAACGCGCCGGTGCGAGGTACTCGATCGTGTTCGCCCGCATTACGAACTCGAACTCCTCGGGACCGGTAGCGAGCATCCCGAGGTGGCGCGCGTACTCCACTCGCGCCTGGTCGAAGTAGGGCAGGTAGCGGCCGTAGTAGACGACCCCCTGCGCGTCGGTGTCGGAGAAGCCGACGCGGGTCAGCGACGAGTACTTGAACGGCGGCTTCCGGTCTGTGGCCCGGCCAAGTTCGAGCACTACGACCGGATGACCTCGAGTACCTCGTCGCGCTTCTCCTCCATTCGTTCCTTCGAGCGCGCCTCGAGGTTCAGCCGCACGAGCGGCTCCGTGTTCGAGGGTCGCACGTTGAAGTGCCAGTCCTCGGCCTCGATCGAGATGCCGTCGAGGCGGGAGACTTCGCCCTCGGAAGCGAACCGCTCCTC
>JBKPFE010000185.1:0-1155 GCA_046728705.1 Actinomycetota bacterium | reverse complement strand
CGTCGGCTTCGGCGGTCCCCTACAGGATCCGGCGCAGGAGTCCGTGCCGACGACCAAGGCGGTCGCGGAGTCGGCGAAGCTGAACGTGTGGTGGGGCGATCCGGTCCTGCAGGGCCTGCACATCGGGTTCTTCGTCGCCATCGCGGCACTGGTGGTCTTCTGGCTCGTCCTGAACCGCACGACGCTCGGCTACGAGGTCCGGGCGGTCGGCTTCAACCCCGAGGCGGCGAGGTACGGCGGGATCAGCGTCGGCCGCAACTTCTTCCTCGCCATGGCGATCTCCGGCGCCTTCGCCGGACTCGCCGGCGGGGTGGACATCCTCGGCTGGCTGTTCCGGGTCGACCAGACGAGCGTCCAGGTGTCCTCCGCGGTCGCCTTCATCGGCATCGCCGTCGCGCTGCTCGGGCGGAACACGCCGCTCGGCATCTTCTTCTCCGCGCTCCTCTTCGGTGCGCTGCTCCAGGGGACCTCGACCCGGAATCTCGACCCCGAAGTCTTCCCACCAGAGCTCGCTGGAAACCTCACCCTGATCATCCAGGGCCTCGTCGTGCTCTTCGTCGGCGCCGACGTCCTGATCCTTTACCTCTGGCGCCAGCGGCTCAGGTTTCGCCGGAAGCCGCCTGCGGAGGTCGTGGAGCAGCCGTGAGCATCGCCGAGGGGGTGGTGGATCGGGCGGGAGTCTGGATCGACGTCGCCAAGGGCCTAGGGATCATCTCGATCGCCCTCGGGCTACTTGCCTTCTGGGTCGCTCTCCCGCCGCTGACCACCCGGTCGGCTGCCGTCCCCGTCGCGCTTGGCCTAGCCGGCGTCGCGGCGGGCCTCTGGTCCTGGCGGCAGGGAAAGACGCGGCTGGGCTGGACCGGCGTCTGTATCGCGCTCCTCGGGCTCATCGGCGGCGTGTTTGCGACGCGGGCGAACGTCGGCAACCTCGAGGTCGTGATCACCTGGTCGGCCCTCACGGCGGCCACGTTGCGGTTCGCGACGCCGCTCACGTTCGCGGCGATCGGCGGTCTTTTCTCCGAGCGCAGCGGCGTCGTGAACATCGGGCTCGAAGGGATGATGCTGATGGGCGCGTTCTTCGGCGTCTACGGCGCCGACCGGACCGGCTCCTGGGTCGGGGGAATCCTGATCGGGATGGCGGCCGGTGCGGCGCTG
>JBKPFE010000296.1:0-7684 GCA_046728705.1 Actinomycetota bacterium | reverse complement strand
AACGCTCACCCAAGGCGAGCGGTACCTGGAGCTCGTGCTGCGGTTCGGCACGCTCGCGCCCGACCTCATCGACAGCTACAGCGGCCCGGAGGAGCTCGCACGCCGGGTGGATGCGCAGCCGTCGCCCGCTCCGGCCGAGCTCGCGGAGCATGCACGGGTGCTGCGCGGCGACGTAGGAGACGAGCCCGAGGAGGTGCGGCGACGCTGGCTCGCGGCCCAGCTCGAAGGGCTCGAGACCGCCTGCTGCTCGCTCGCGGACGAGCCGATTCCCTACCGAGAGCTCGTCGCGCGCTGCTACGGGGTGGAGGCCGAACTGGTCGCGGATGACGTCTTCGCCGCCGCACATGCGCGCCTCGACGAGGTCCTGCCCGGCCACGGAACGTTGCGGGAGCGGTACGCGGCGTGGCTCTCGACGCAGTTCGTGCCGGCCGACCGCCTCGCCGCGGGCCTGGAGGCGCTCGCCGGCGGGCTTCGAGCACCGACTGCTGCGCGGTTCGGTCTACCCGAGGATGAGCGTGTCGAGTTCGAGCTCGTCAGCGGCAAGCCGTGGGGCGGGCACTGCGAATACCTCGGCGGCCTGCGGACGCGCATCTCCATCAACACCGACCTCCCGATCGCCTCCTTCAAGCTGTTCGAGTTGGTAACACACGAGATCTACCCCGGGCATCACACCGAGCACGTGCTCAAAGAGCCGCTGATCCGCGCTGGCCGGCTCGAGCTCGCCGTCTACCTCTACACCGGGCCGCAGGCGCTGGTCGCCGAGGGCCTTGCGCAGATGGCGCACGAGGCGCTGTTCGGGGACGAGGCGGATGCGGTGGGCGCGGAGATCCTCGGCCCGCTCGGGATCGCGTACGACGCCGAGACGGCCGCGGTCGTCCGCGAGACGAAGGAAGCGCTCCTCTCGGTAATGCCCAACTCGGCGCTCCTACTGGCGGAGAGGCGACTCTCGGAGGAAGCGGTCAGGCCGTACGCGCGCCGATGGCTGCTCGAGCCCGCCGAGTTCGTCGACAAGCAAGTCGAGTCCCTCCTGACCGCGTCGTGGCGCCCATACGTGCTCTGCTACCCGGTCGGCCTCGCGTTGTGCCGGCGCTTCGTCGCAGGCGATCCGGCTCGGTTCAAGCGGCTCCTCTGCGAGCAGCTGACGACAAAGGACCTCCGTCTTTCGTCTTAGTCGGCTGCGTCGGACTCGAGCTCGGACTCGACGAGCCCAGCGCCGTAAGCTCCTTGCAGAGAGGGCGAGCCTAACCGCCCCGAGTTTCGACCGTATCTCCTTCCGAAACCCGGGGCGGCCGTGCCCCATTCATGCCCCAAACGTCCCGAAACGGGCTCGTGGAGGGATGCGGAGTCAGACCCCGGAATCACCCGAAACCCGTGGAGGAAAGCGGCCTCAGGCGGTCATCGTCGTCGGGGTCGTTCCCCCCGGAACGCCCTGATAAGGCGGAGGTCCGTGGTTCGAATCCACGATCGCCCATCGCGTAGCGATCGTCTGCGATGCATCGCAGACAGGTGGAAGGGGTCTGGGGAAACCGGGAGGTTGCCCCAGCTCGAAGCAGGTGCCTGTCTCGCTACCGGAGCAGTGCGGTTTCGAGCGCTTCGGCGAGCTCCGCAAGCTCGACCTCGTCGGCGAACGAGATCTCGAGCCTGCTCGCCGTCAGCCGGACCGAACGGCCGGTCAGTCGCTCGGCCGCCGTCCGCACACGATCGGCTAGAACCGGGTCGACCGGCATGCGGGCACGCCGGGGTTTCCGGCGCGCGCCTGCCCAGCGAGCCGCGCGCTCGGCCTCGCGGACCGAGAGGCCGCGGCGCACGATCTTCCGGGCCAGCCGCCGGCGCTCGTCGTGATCGGGGACGGCGAGGACTGCGCGGGCGTGCCCCTCGGTCAGCTCTCCGCGTTCGAGCATCGCCAACACGTCCTCGGGTAGATCGAGCAGGCGCATCCGGTTCGAGACTGACGGCTTCGACCGGCCTACACGCTCAGCGATCTCGCCCAGTCCGAGCTCGAACTCGTCGAGGAGCAGCGCGTAGGCACGCGCCTCCTCGACCGGTGTGAGCTGCTCCCGCGCGACGTTCTCGACGAGGCTCAGCAGGAGCGCGTCTCGATCGCCCGTCTCCCGGACGATCGCCGGAATCGTGTCGAGGCCGGCCTCGCGGGCGGCCCGCCAGCGCCGCTCGCCAGCGATCAGCTCGTAGCCGCCGGCTGGGCGGGAGCGGACGACGACCGGCTGGACGAGCCCTTGCGCCCGCACCGACTCGGCGAGCGCAGCCGTCGCCTCCTGGTCGAACCGGCGCCGAGGCTGGCGTGGGTTCGGATGGAGGTGATCGAGGGGCAGCTGTGCGAGCTCGGTGGTCGGTGCGCCGCCCATCAATATCTCTAGCCCACGGCCGAGTCCTCGGCGGACGGGAGCCGAGTCAGCTGCGCTCGACAAGCTCCATCGCCACCTTCCAGTAGGCGTCGGCGCCGGAGGAGCGCCGGTCGTAGGCGATCACCGGGAGACCGTGGCTCGGCGCCTCCGCGATGCGAACGGACCGCGGCACGCGGGTCCTGAACAGGAGCTCCCCGAAATGCCGCTCCAGCTCGGCCGAGACGTCGGCCGCAAGGCGGGTGCGGAGGTCGACCATCGTCAGCAACAGGCCGGCGAGCGTCAGTCGCGGGTTGAGCCGGGCGCGAATGGTCTCGATCGAGGCGAGGATCTGAGCGACACCCTCGAGGGCGTAGTACTCCGCCTGGACGGGAACGAGCACGCGATCGGCCGCCGCCAGCGCGTTCACCGTCAGCGGTCCGAGCGACGGAGGGCAATCGAGGAAGACGTAGCGGTAGCGCGCGGCGGTAGGCCGTAACGCTTCGGCGAGATAGCGCTCCGCGTCGCCACGAAGCGCGAGCGAGGCGGCGGCACCAGCGAGCTCCGGTCGCGAGGGGATCAGCTCGAGGTTGGCGAACCGCGTGCGGGCGGTGAGCTCGTCCGCCGGAGCGCCGTCGAGCAGGTCGAAGCTCGAGATCCCGTTTGCCCGCTCGCCCAGTCCCGAGGTCGCGTTGCCTTGCGGGTCGAGATCGACGAGCAGCGTCGGCTCGCCGGCCTCGGCGAGGCAGGCGGCCAGGTTGACGGCCGTGGTCGTCTTCCCAACTCCGCCCTTTTGGTTGGCGAGAGCGTAGATCGCCATCAGTGCTCCTTCGGGTGATGTTGCCGCTTTCCTGGCGAGCGAAAAGCAAGCCAGGGTGTGGATGACATTGCCCGGAGGAGCACAGGGCGAGGCTACTCAGGCCAACGGACGTTTCCGGGCCATTCCGGCACGCCGCGGGAACCCATTCGGCGTTGGTCCCACCTTCCGAATCACCAACAGCCCGTCGCGCAGCTCCGGCGGCGAGCCGGCAAGCTGCTCGGCGACGCGCGCCACCCGGTCGACCTCCACGGTCGGGCCGACCCAGAGCACAACCGCTCCGCCGCTCCCAACGAGCGGCAGGCACCACTCGGCAGCGACCGGCGGCGGAGCGAGCGCCTTTGCGACGGCAACGCCGAATCGATCCGCCTCCTGGTCCTCGGCCCGCCCCCACACGACACGGACGTTCGGGAGCTCGGCCTCCCATCGCCGGAGGAACTCCACCTTTCGCCGTTCGCCCTCCAGCAGCGTCATGTCGCGTTCCGGCAGCGCTGCGGCGAGAGGAATCCCCGGCGCGCCGCCGCCGGAGCCAACGTCCACGATCGGCCCCTCGAACTCGCTCACGATCTCGGCCCCGCGCAGGCTGTCCTCGAGCAAGACGCGCCGCGCCTCGTCGAGGTCGTGCAACGACGTCAGGCCGGGAGTCTCCACAACTCCTCGGAGCCAGCGCTGAAGGCGCTCGTCCGCGTCAGCGGACAGGTGGAAGGGGTCTGGGGAAACCGGGAGGTTGCCCCAGCTACTCGGCACCGGCCGGCAGGACAACGACGAAGCGGTTCGGCTCGGTGCCTTCGCTCGTCGTCTCGACCCCGGCGAAGTCCTGAAGCCTCAGGTGGACGATCTTCCGCTCGACCGCCGTCATCGGCTCGAGCTCCACGCGCTCCCCCGTCCGGAGCGCCTGCTCGGCCGCACTCGTGGCCAGCGAGCCAAGCGTCGCCTCGCGGCGAGCCCGGTAGCCCGCAGCGTCGACGACGACCGAGACGCCGGCGCCCTGGCGCGCGAGGATCGCGTTGCAGAGGTACTGGATCGCATCGATCGTCTGGCCGTGGCGCCCGATCAGCAGGCCGAGGTCGCGCCCGGTGCACGTCGCGACCAACGAGCCCCCGTGCTCTGAGATCTCGACCTGGCACGAGGCTCCGAGCGCCGAGGTGATCCTGGCGATGAGATCGCGGACGAGCGCCGCCGGCTCCGACTCGGCAAGTGCGGTGGGAGACGTTTGCTCCCCGTCGGACTCGACCATCGCCACGACCCGTGCGGGTGAGTAGCCGACGCCGAGGATCCCACGCTCGCCTTCGGAGACGACCTGGAAGCGAACGCTCGACTTGTCGATACCCGGCTGCAGCTTCTCGAGCTCGCGCAGGGCGGCCCACTTTGCTTCCCCGACCGTCTCGCCTTCGCTCTCGACACGAAGCTCTGCAGTCATCTCATCGCCGAGCGCGTTTCTTCTTCTTCCGCTTCACGCGGCGGACTTGCTGCGGCTTCTGACCCTTGGGCTCGGCCGCCGTCGCAGGCCCGTCAGCCGGCGCCGGCTGGGCGGTTTTCGGCGGTGTCCTCGAAGTGCGTTTGGCTTGCGCCGGTTTGATCTCCTCCCGAAGCCGCCGAGTGACGATTCCCTGCCCGACCGTCCACAGGTTCGTCGTCATCCAGTAGAGCAGCAGGCCGACCGGGAACGTCGCGCCGCCGGGCGGATTGACGATGAAGATCGCGAAGACGAACGGCAGCGCCAGGAAGATGTAGCGCTGAGCCTGGTTCGTGGTCGCCATTGGCATGTACCACGTCGACGCAACCTGGCTGGCGACGTAGACGGCCAGCAAGACGTACCCGGACCAGTGGTCGGTGATGTTCGCGGTGATGTCCGGCACGAACGAGAGCCAGTCGAGCGCCGACGCCGGGTACTTGGGATAGATCTCGTCGTCGAAGTCCCGCAGGACGAAGTAGAGCGCGAAGAAGATCGGGATCTGCGGCAGGATCGGCAGGCACGAAGAGGCCGGATTGATCTGGTGCTCCTTGTAGAACTTCATCAACTCTTCGTTCTGCTTCTTCCGGTCGGCCTTGTAGCGCTTCTGGATCTCTTTCATCTGCGGCAGGTACTGCTGCATCCGCTGCATCGAGTGGATCTGGCGCACGGTCAGCGGAACGAGCAGCATCCGGACGACGAGAGTCAGCGCGATCACCGACCACGCCCAGGTCAGCCCCAGCGAGGTGTGCAACTCCTCGAGCGTCCACGTGAGGACGTCTTCGACCGGCGTGAGGATGCTGAGCAGGATCATCGGAAGAGCCCCTGGTCCTCGACGTGGTCGACGCCCCCGTGACTCCACGGGTTGCAGCGCAGGAGGCGCCAGCCGGCGAGCACGGAGCCGCGGACGAGTCCGTACCGCCGCAGCGCCTCGATCGCGTACTGCGAGCACGAGGGGTGGTACTTGCACGTAGCCGGAAAGAGCGCCCCCAGCGTGCAGCGGTACACGTACACGCCTCCGATTCCCAGGTACCTCACGCGCGCGCCTTCCCGAGAATTTCCTCGATCCGCTCTCGCAGCCAAGCGGCGTCGCGACCTTCCGCCTCCGCAAGGGGAGCACGAACGAGCAGAACGTAGTCTGCCCCGCCTGGAACCTGGGGCAGGAGCTCGCGCCACGCTTCGCGCAGCCGGCGCTTGATTCGGTTCCGCGTCACGGCGCCGCCGATTTTCTTCGGCACGGCGATCCCGAGCCGCGCCTCACCGTCGCTCTCCCCTTCGCGATCGAAGCGGTAGAGCACGAGAAAGCGCGTCGACACGGACCGGCCATGCCGATAGACGGCGTCGAAGTCACGCGAGCGAGACAGGCGGTGGCGGCGCTGCACGGCGGGTGGAATTTCGTGCCTCTACGCGGAGAGGCGCTTCCGCCCGCGAGCCCTGCGCCGCTTCAGGATCGCCCGGCCCGCCCGGGTCGACATCCGTGCGCGGAAACCGTGCCGACGTTTCCGCCGACGAACGTTGGGCTGATAGGTGCGTTTCACGAGAAGGTGGAGAAGTGATCGAAGCCCCTCGAACGAGGGGCTTCGGGGCAGTATAGAGAGCGACTCGGTCACAAGCTTTTCCACAGCGGTGGAAGACCGTGCGTGCTCGGGAAAGCCCCTGCGCTGAGCGTGTTTTCCCCAGTGAATACAGCGGTCCTCCCCCGCTTCTCCACAAGTGTGGAGGAGTCTGGGGAAGGCGACAAAATACCTGGAAATCGGCTGCTTTTACCCCTGTTGGACCGGTCGCGAAAAGGCGTTGAGCCGATGCTGAGACGCTGCTATGCTCGGCCTCTTTCCGGCCGCAGCGAGAGGAGCTTCTCAACCGGGTGGGGCGCCAGCAGTTGCTCACAGCAGAGGACCTGTGGACCGAGGTTTCGGAGCGACTGCGGAGCGCGCTCAACGAATCGACCTACCGGACGTGGTTCTCAGAAGCCGCGGGTGTGAGCCTCTCGGAAGAGTCGTTCACGCTCGGCGTGCCAAACGATTTCGCGCGCGAGTGGATCCAGGGCCACTTCCTCGGCCTGATCGACGCAGCCGTCCGTGACGCAGCCGGCGACGAGCGCCGGATCGAGCTCACCGTCCGCAAAACCGAGCCGGGCAAAGAAAACCAGCCGGAACTGGAGTCGAGTCCGCGGGTCGAAGGCCTGAATCCCAAATACACCTTCGACTCGTTCGTCATCGGCTCGTCGAACCGCTTCGCGCACGCGGCGGCGCTCGCCGTCGCCGAAGCGCCTGCTCAGGCCTATAACCCACTCTTCATCTACGGCGGGACCGGCCTCGGGAAAACCCACCTGCTGCAGGCAATCGGCCATTACATCGGCGAGCACTCGCGGGATCTATCGGTTTGCTACGTGACCAGCGAGCGGTTCATGAACGACTTCATCAACTCGCTGCGCGACAAGCGGATCGAGGGCTTCAAGCAGCGTTATCGGACCTTCGACGTCCTGCTGATCGACGACATCCAGTTCCTCGAGCACAAGGAGCGGATCCAAGAAGAGTTCTTCCACACCTTCAACACGCTCTACGAGGCCGGTAAGCAGATCGTGATCTCGTCGGACCGGCCGCCGAGGCAGATCGCGACACTCGAGCAGCGGTTGCGCTCGCGCTTCGAGTGGGGGCTGATGACCGACATCCAGCCGCCCGATCTGGAGACGCGTATTGCCATCCTCCAGAAGAAGGCGAGGACGGACGGCATCCAGGTCGCCGATGCCGAGTTGATGACCTTCATTGCCGGCCGCGTGTCCACGAACATCCGCGAGCTCGAGGGTGCGCTGACGAGGGTTGTCGCGTTCGCCTCGCTGACCGGTCGGCCGATGACCGTCAACCTCGCCCAGGACGTTCTCCGCGACGTCTTCCCACAGGGCGAAGCCGCGCAGGTCTCGATCGAGCGGATCCAGGATGAGGTCTCGGAGCGCTTCGGCCTCTCGAAGGAGGAACTGATCGGCGACAAGCGCTCACAGAACATCGTCTACCCCCGCCAGGTCGCGATGTATCTCTCACGCGAGCTCACCGACTCCTCGCTTCCAAAGATCGGTCG
>JBKPFE010000076.1:0-1886 GCA_046728705.1 Actinomycetota bacterium | reverse complement strand
AAACGGCCCAACTGTCGGCGCCGCGAGCACGCGGCCGGGAACTCGAAGTGCGGAGGTAATGGCCGTCATCGGGAGTATCTGCCAGGCGAGAACGAGACCGGGGCGTCAGCGACGCCCCGGTCCTGGGTAGCGAGTCGTCGGTCTAGCCCCAGCAGTTCCTGAGGCCGTACACGACGCTCTTGGAGGGAACTGCGGCTCGACGCCTCAGGGCGATCAGATTCACGCCCGTGTCGGTGTAGCCGGACACTTTCTTGCCCGTCTTGGCGTAGTTCACGACCGCCTGCACGCCCCGCGACGCCATCAGCAGCGGGTACTGCTGCGAGGTCGCGTCGATGATCCCGGCTCTCACGTTGCGGACGCCGGCACAGCCGCCGTCGACGGAAACGATCGTCGTCGCGGCCTTCGTCTTGCCAGCGTTCTTCAATGCGTTCCAGGCACCTTTGGCGCTCGGCTCGTTGATCGTGTAGACGACGTTGATGTTGCCGTTCTTCTGCAGGCAGTTCTCCATCGCCGTCTGCGATGGCGCGGTCTGCCCCTGACCGTTGCCGGTACAGGCGATCTGCTTGTTGTTGTTCTTGATCCCGAAGCCCTTCAGGAAGCCGTCGTGACGGAGCTTCCCGACCGAAGAGCCGGCATGCTCGTCGAGCATCCCGATCGTCACCGTCCTGCCCCGGGTGGCTGCGCGCGCGTACCTGCCGATCAACACACCGGCGTTGAAGTTGTTGGTGGCAAAGAGCGCGTCTACGGCGCTGCGCGGGTCGGTCGGGGAGTCGAGCGCGATCACGAGCACGCCTGCACTCCTCGCCTTCCTGATCGCTGCGTTCTCAGCCTTGGCATCGGCAACAGTGATCAGGATCCCTTTGACGCCGGCCGTCGTCATGTTCTCGATCGCCGCGATCTGGCTCGCGTTGTCGGAGCTGTTCTTGCCGGCTGCGTAGACCAGCTCGGCGCCGAGCTTCTTCGCCTGAGCCGTGGCCCCCTGCCTCATCTTGACGAAGAACGGATTGGTGACGTCCTTCGTGATCAGTCCGACCTTGATCTTCTCGGCCGACTGTTTGGACGTGTTGGCCGCCGCGACGGCCGCCAACACGGCGCTGACGGCGAAGGCGAGAACCACGACCAAGACCAGCGGGCGTCCTCTCCAGCGCGATGACCCCCCGCTCCCTGTCTGTTCCATATCCAGCCTCCCTCTTCGAATTCCCTGGCCTCTGTGGTACCGATAACACAGTTCACACCCAGGAGTCAAGCGCCGTATGATTGTTCTTGGCATGAAACCGTGTTACTGATCTCATAGGGACATCCATGGCTGCGCCCCCCGCCAACGTGACGATCAAGGATGTCGCCCGGCTCTCGGGCGTCTCGTCGATGACGGTCTCGCGCGTGATCAACGGCAGCGAGCGGGTCAGTCCGGAGACGCGCCAGCGGGTCGAACGAGCGATCGCGGAGCTCGGCTACGTTCCGAGCCGGCTCGCCCGCGGCTTGATTCGGCAGAAGACCGGCACGCTGGCGCTGATCGTCCCGGACGTCGCCAACCCGTTCTTCACCCTGATCGTTCGCGGTGCCGAGGACGTAGCCCGTCGCGCCGGCTACCGCATGATCCTCGCCGACACCCGGGCCGACCTGACGATCGAGCGCGACGTGATCGAGGAGATGCTCGCGCACAGGGTCGATGGGATCGTGATCGCGCCCGTCAGCGACCGCTCGAAGGGGCACCTCCAGCGGCTCGCGAGGTACGGCGTCGCGTTCGTCCTCATCGATCGAACCGTCTCCGGCATCGAGTCCGACGTCGTCACCGGCGACAATGCGGGCGGCGCCCGCCGGCTCGTCGAGCACCTCATTTCGCTTGGCCACCGGCGGATCGGCTTCATCACGGAGTCGGACGACGT
>JBKPFE010000364.1:0-5186 GCA_046728705.1 Actinomycetota bacterium | reverse complement strand
GTCGAGGTCGGCCGCCGACGCGCTTTCGGCGATCCTTTGGAGGGCGGCGTCTGCTTCAAGGCCGACGTCATGCCCCGCGTCTCCCGCTGACGCTCGAGCGTCGTGTTGCCACGCGGACGGCGGCTGTTTCCATCGGAGGATGACGAGGGATTCCCGCTCCTCAGCCTCCTCGCGATCTTCGTCGGCGTCCTGCTCGTTGCGGCGATCATGGTCGCGATCGGCTTCACCGCGTACTACCTGGCCTCGTGAGGCGACAATGGCGGGGCGGGAGACTGTGAATCGACTGCTAGCGTGGGCGGCTCCGACCGGAACCAACCAGGAAGGAGGTGAGCGCGCTGCTCGCACTCACCGACAGCGCGGTTCAGGCCGTGAAGGACATTGTCTCGTCCTCGGAGCAGGTGCCCGAGACGGGCGGTCTGCGGATGGTCGCCGAGCGGGCCGGGACGCAGGCGAACTTCCAGGTCAGCGTCGTTCCGTCGCACGCTGAGGACGACGTGGTGATCGAAGAGCAGGGGGCCCGTGTCTTCCTCGAACCAGACGCGGCCTCCCTCCTCGACGACAAGGTTCTCGACGCCAGCGTCGAGCAGGACCAGGTCGCGTTCACGCTCGCGGACCAGGTCGAGGAGTAGCCGGAGAGTTCACCTGGCGCGGCGAGGTCACCCGCACGAGCCGGATTGACCTCTCCGCGCCTGCTCAAGCGGAGGACTACCTGCGGGGTGCACAAACTCGGTCCCGGCGTAGATCTGCTGGATTTGCAGGCGGATCGAGTTTACGAACCCTACGCGGTTGGGGAGCTTCGCAGACGATTCTCCTCCTCGGCGGCTCGGCCGTCCTTCTCGCCGCCTTCGCGCTGATCGAGTCGCGGCACCGGGCGCCACTCATGCCGCTCCGTCTCCTCCGCTCGCGCACGCTCGTCGGGGCCAACCTCGTGATGCTCGCCTTCGGCACCTTCGGGTGGGGCATGCCGTTCATCCTCACGCTCTACGCGCAGCAGGTGCTCGGCTACTCGGCCCTCAAGTTCGGGGTCAGCTCAGTGGTGCTGCCGGTCGCGTCCGCGTTCGGCTCGATCGCCGGCCAAGCCGCGGTCCTCCAAGGTCGGCTTCCGGCCGGTCGCCGCGACCGGCATGGCGCTCATGGGCGCCGGGTCGCTCCTGCTCACGCAGGCGTCCGTGGGCGGCAGCGACATAGGTGACATCATCTTAGCGCAGCTCGTGTTCGGCCCCGGCCTCGGCCTCGCCTTCGTCAGCGCCTCGATCGCCGCCCTCGCCGGCGTCGCCGAGGACGAGTCCGGGCTCGCCTCGGGGCTCAGCAACACCGCATTCCAGATCGGCATCGCGCTCGGCGTCGCCATCGTCACGACGGTTGCCGTCTCCCGCTCCGAGGACTACCTAGCGGCGAACGAGGGCGCGAATCCGCTCGTCGTGCTGACCGAGGGCTTCCAGTCCGCCTTCATGGCCTGCGTCGTGGTGGCCGGGATCGGCGTGGCGCTGGCGCTCCTGCTCCTCGGCCGGCCACGCGGTCCCGCGCAGTACGAACCCGAGCTTGAGCCTTCCCCGGCACCCGCGCCCGACTGAGAGACACCCAGAAGCAAGAAGGAGACAGACAATGACTGATCAGAAGATCGGAACCCGTGAAGAGTGGCTCGCCGCACGCGAGCAGCTACTCGTCCGCGAAAAGGAGCACACAGGCTCGGTGACGAGATCGCGCACCAGCTACGCGAGCTGCCGTGGGTGCGGGTGGAAAAGGAGTACCGCTTAGACACGGACGACGGTGAGAAGGCACTCGTCGAGCTGTTCGACGGACGATCCCAGCTGCTCGTCTACCACTTCATGTTCGGGCCGAGCTACGAGGCCGGTTGCCCGACATGCTCGTCGATGGCCGACGGGATCAACGGCGTGCTCCCGCACCTGCACGCTCGTGACGTGACATTCCTCTTCGTCTCACAAGCTCCGCTGGAGAAGCTGCAGGCGTACAAGCGCCGCATGGGCTGGAGCTTTCCCTGGGTCTCGTCCGCGTGCACCGACTTCAACCTCGACCTCGGCTTCTCGCGCACAGAGCAACAGACGCGTGATGCCGTCGCGCCGATCGAGACCACGCTACCGCCGATCGCCGCGCACAACGCCAGCTCGACGGGCACCGACCTCGTTGGTTACCTGACCGAAGGGTTCGGGTTCAGTACGTTCGTACGAGACGGCGGCGCCGTCTACCACACCTACTCGACGACAGGCCGCGGAGTGGAGTTCCTGATGGGCTACTACCCGATCCTCGACCGCACACCGAAGGGTCGCGACGAGGGCGAGGCGTGGCAGGTCTGGATCCGCCGGCACGACGAGTCCGAGAGCGAGTGACGCCGGATGACGATCGTCGCAGGGAGACACCTCGACGGTCTGGCCGCGCGGGGCGGACGCGCTTCGCCGCCTCCACGCGGGTCCACGACCGTTAGTCCTGGCCAACGCGTGGAACGTCGCGAGCGCCCGGGTGGTCGTGAGGGTCGGATTCCCAGTCGTTGCCACATCGAGCGGCGCGATCGCCGCGACCCTCGGCTACGAGGACAACGATTCGATGCCGGTCGACGAGGCGTTCGGCGTCATCACCCGGATCACGCGGAGCGTGTCGGTCCCGGTAACGGCGGACGTCGAGGCCGGCTATCGGCTCTCGCCCAAAGACCTGATCGGACGACTCCTGGACGCGGGAGCCGTCGGCTGCAACCTCGAGGACACCGACCACCACGGCGGTGCCGGCCTCCTCGACGCCGGCGAGAACGCCGAACGCCTACGCGCTGTCCGTCACGCCGCGACGGAGTCGGGCGTCGACATAGTCCTAAACGCGCGGGTCGACGTGCTGCGCCGCGAAGGCGATCGCGGCGAGCTGTCGAGGAGGCCGTGCGACGCGCGCGACTGTACCGTCGGGCGGGGGCCGATTGCGTGTTCCCCATACGACTCGCGGATGACGAGCTGATCCGCGATTTCGTCCGGCGCGTCGAAGGCCCGGTGAACGTCGTGGCGGCGGGCGCTCTCCCGCTCGTACGTCTGGCCGAGCTCGGTGTCGCCAGGGTTAGTTTTGCGGGGTTCCTCATGAGTCAGCTCTACGACGCTCACGAAGCGAAGCTGTCCGAGATCGCAGCCGAGGTCGCCGCGATCGCATGACGGCACGGGTTCACGGCGGTCACGTCGATCTGTGCCACCCCGTCGCCGCGGTAGTGCTCGATCCATCCGGCCGCTTCGGCAAGTGGCGCGGTCCGAGTCGGCGAGACAGGCCCGGAAGACGCGATCATGTCTCGCTAGATGATCGACCTACGCCTGAAGAGCTTCGCCGCTCCGGATCAGACGATCGAGCTTCCACTGCTCAGGGCGGAGATCGTCGAGCTCGGGGACTTCACGGTCGGGTACGTCGTCCACCAGCCAGGCTGGAGCTGGTCCGAGCACGTGCGTCCGAGCGTGGGCGGCGAGTGGTGCCAGGCGCGCCACGTCGGCGTCCTGCTCTCCGGTCGCACGGGAGTCCGGCTCGAAGACGGATCGACGTACGAGTTCGGCCCCGGCGATGTGGTCGACATCCCGCCGCGGCACGACGGCTGGGTCATCGGCGACGAGCCTGCGGTCATGCTCGAGTGGGCCGGTCTTCACACGTTCGCCGGTCCGGCACTGAGCAGAGGAAGGGCGCTGGCCACCCTCCTGTTCACCGATCTCGTCGATTCCACGCCGACCGCCGCGAAGCTTGGTGACCGGGCCTGGCGCGAGCTTCTCACCGGCCACTTCGCCGCCGCCCGTTCCGCGCTCGACAGGTTCGGGGGCCGCGAGATCGACACGACGGGAGACGGGATCCTGGCGACGTTCGATGGTCCTGCAGACGCGCTCCGCGCCGCGGAGGCGATCAGGGACGCCGCGGCCCGGCACGGCCTTCGCGTCCGCGCCGGCGTGCACGTCGGCGAAGTGGAGTTTGCGGGCGGCGACGTTCGCGGCGTCGCCGTTCACGAGGCCGCCCGGATCATGGGAAAGGCCGCCGCGGGTGAGATCCTCGTTTCGGAGACCACTCGCGCCCTCGCGCAGCCGTCGGGATTCGCGTTCGAGGACAGAGGCCCGCACACGCTCAAAGGGCTGGAAGGCGAGCGGCGTCTGTACGCCTTCCTCGCCGACGGAGCGTAAAGGCTCGCGCCCTCCGGCTACTCGGCGTCCTTGCGAGCCCGGCTGGGAGCGACTCGCGGCGGCTCGTCCGGCTGTTTCCGGATAGACCGGCGGCCATGGCGCGTCTCGAAGGCCTGCGGCCCGATCCTGCTCATGGAGCTCGAGCAGCGCGTGGGGTGCATAAACTCGGTCTGCCCGGCCGAACCTGTCAACTTGCAGGGAGAATCGAGTTCACGCATCGCAGTGCCGCCGAGACGCTCACACACCCACAGGCGCCCGCCCTGGCCGCGAAATACCACTTTCAACTCAGGTTCGTAAGCGCGTGAGACTGGGCCAAAAGTAGAGCGCACGCCTTGGTCGTGCGTCAGCGGAGACCATGTAGCCGTCCAAGGTCAGGGGCATGGCGCGGCGGGTCCAGGAAAAGCTAGTCGGCGCCAGCCGCTGAATCGCCCGATTTGCAGCAGGATCGAATTTGCGTACCCCACAGGTTCCGATGTCGATCGATGAGCCAGATCCGGAGCGTCCGGAGCCGGAGTAGCCGGATGCGATGCCGGAGGAAGAAGGGGTCGGGCGGCGGCGGAGCCGGACACGCTTCCCGAGGAACCGGACGTCACTGCACGAGACCCTGAAGCCGAGAGGAAGCTGGGCGGTCAGGCTGCCGTCTGCGCTTCGCCAGCCGCTGCGAGCTCCTGCTCGATCCACCAGTAGACGTCGCGGCGCGCCACGGCGGCCGCCATGCGCTCGATCCGCCGCCGCCGGTCGCCCTCGTCGAGCTCGAGCGCGCGCTCGATCGCGGCGGCGAGCCCCGCTACGTCGAACGGGTTGGACGGCAGCGCGTCGTCGCGCAGCTCGACCGCGGCGCCCGTGAACTCGCTGAGGACGAGCGCACCGGCGCCGGCGCCTGCGGCCTGCGCGGTGGCGAATTCCTTCGCGACGAGGTTCATGCCGTCGGCGAGCGGCGTCACGAGGCAGACGTCCGCGAGCCGGTAGTAGGCGAGGAGGCGCTCGTGTGGGACGCCGCGGTACAGGTAGTAGACGGGGACGTCGCCGCCCGGGTCGGTGAAG
>JBKPFE010000243.1:0-3471 GCA_046728705.1 Actinomycetota bacterium | reverse complement strand
GAGCGCCGCCGGGGCGACCTCGCCGAGCGCGATTACAAGCGGGTCATCGGCGGGCTGCTCGTCCAGGACGGCGACCGCGAGGTCGACGACCGGAGCGCGATGGAGCTCGTGTGCGGCGAGGCGAGCGAAGACGTCTGGGGCGACCTCCTGTTCGCGTGGCGTGTATGCAAGCACGTGGTCTCGAACGCGATCGTGATCGCCAAGGGTCTGCAGACGATCGGGATCGGCGGCGGGCAGACGAGCCGCGTCGACTCGGTGCGGATCGCGATCGACAAGGCGCGGGAGCACGGTCACGACCTCGCGGGCTCGGTGCTCGCGTCAGATGCGCTGTTCCCGTTCGCCGACGGACCGGAGCTGGCACTGGAGGCGGGCGTCACAGCGATCATCCAGCCGGGCGGCGCGAAGCGGGACGAAGAGGTAATCGACGCCGTCCGGAAGGCAGGCGCGGCGATGGTGTTCACCCACCGCCGCCACTTCCGGCACTAATCGCCTCGGATTAGGCTTGACGCCGCAGATGCCCCACGAATACCCGACCGTCCTCGAGCTGGTCGGAGACACGCCGCTTGTCAGGTTGGAGCGGCTGGTCCCCGAGGGCGCGGCCACGGTCGTCGCCAAGCTCGAGTACATGAACCCGGGCGGTTCCGTGAAGGACCGGATCGGAATCACGATGATCGAAGCGGCCGAGCGCGAGGGGAAACTGAAGCCCGGGGGAACGATCGTCGAGCCGACCTCGGGCAACACCGGCACGGGCCTCGCGATTGCGGCGGCGCTCAAGGGCTATCGCTGCATCTTCGTCATGCCGGACAAGATGAGCCAGGAGAAGATCTCGCTGCTCCGTGCCTACGGCGCCGAGGTCGTGATCTGCCCCTACGCGGTCGCGCCCGATTCGCCGGAGAGCTACTACTCCGTCTCCGACCGCTTGGCCGAGGAAATCCCAGGCGCCTACAAGCCCGACCAATACACCAATCCGGGAAACCCGGAGGCGCACTACCAGACGACCGGGCCCGAGATCTGGGAGCAAACCGGCGGCGAGCTCGATGCGCTGGTCATCGCTGTCGGCACGGGCGGGACAATCAGCGGCGTGGGCCGGTTCCTCAAGGAGCAGAAGCCCGACGTGCTGATCGTGGGGGCCGACCCGGAGGGCTCGATCTACACGTCTGGGTCCACTGAGATGCACCCGTACCTCGTCGAGGGGATCGGTGAGGACTTCTATCCCGAGACGTTCGACAAGGAGATCGTCGACCAGTGGGTGACGGTGTCCGACAAGGACTCGTTCATCACCGCTCGGCGCATGGCCCGCGAGGAGGGACTCTTGCTCGGTGGCTCAGGCGGGACTGCAGTCTGGGCGGCGCTCCAAGTGGCCAAGCAGCTCGGCCCGGGGAAGCTCGTCGTCACGCTGATCCCGGACGGCGGCCGCGCCTATTTGTCGAAATTCTTCGACGACAACTACATGCTCGAGCTCGGCTTCCTCGAGCGGGAAGCGCCGGTCCCGACCGTCGAGCAGGTTCTCAGCTCGAAGCGCACCGAGGAGCCACATATCCCCGACCTGATCACGATCGGGTCCCATCAGAAGGTAGGCGAGGCGATCGATCTGATGCAGCGTTACTCGATCTCGCAGCTACCCGTCATCCGCGACGGCGACGTGGACTCGCTGGCGGACGTGATCGGATCACTCCAGGATCGCGACCTTCTCGACCGGGTCTTCAAGAATCCGGATGCGCTTCACGAGGACGTCGCGGCCGCGATGCAGCCGCCGCTGGCCGCGATCGACGCGGACGAGCCGCTCGACGAAGTCTTCGCCACTCTCACTGGGCGAACGAATGCCGTCGTCGTCGCACGAGGGGGCAAGCCGGTCGGAGTGCTCACCCGGACGGATCTCCTGGAGTTTCTCGCCCACAACCGGGCGAACGCGGCCTCCCCACGTACCTGAAGCCCAGGCCTGGGACGTCGACGCCCTCGACGGGATACGGCCGCCACTCGAAAAAGCGCTCCTCGAAGCGGGCATCGAGCTCCGTCCGCATCGCGCCGTAGCCGTGGAGGCCGGCGTGCTCCTTCTCCCACTCCGGCGTCATGGGCTCGAGCCGGTCCCAAGCGTGCTCGTTGAGGATCAAGGGGCCCTGCAGCATGCTGACGAGCTTTTCGAGCGCCGCGCCGAGTTCGTGGACGTGGTGGAGGGAGAGGCTCGCAATCACGGCGTCGAAAGGCCGGGGGTCGTCGAACGCCTCGATCGAGGTGCGGCGGAAGATGGGGCCTTGGGGCGCCTCGGGATCGATCGCGACGACCTCGTAGCCCTCGCTGTCCAGTGCCCGCGCCAGCTTGCCCTCGCCGCAGCCGACCTCCAGTACCCGCGCCGGCGCCGGGGGCAGTTGCCAGAGTACGAAGTCGATGAGCTCCAATGACCTCAGCCTCGCACAGGCGCGGCGGATCGCCGTCCGCGCTCAGCTCCTCGACGGCTCCGCCACGGACGTGCTCTCCACGGTCCGGCGGCTCGGCTTTCTCCAGCTCGACCCGATCTCCACCGTCGCTCCGCCGCAGCAGATCGTCCTATGGAGCCGCCTCGGCGGCTTCGACCAGGACGAGCTCGACCGGCTGCTGTGGACAGAGAAGAAGCTCTTCGAGTGGAACGCGTTCGTCTGGCCGATCGAAGACCTGCCGCTCATTCGCGCGCGGATGCGCGAGCCGTGGGGTCACTACAAGTGGCAGCGCTGGGCGAAGGAGTTCCTGAAGGAGCACGCGGCGTTCCGTCGCTACGTCCTTCGCGAGCTCGAGCGGCGCGGCCCAATGCTGTCCCGAGACCTCGAGCACCCCGCCGCCCGCGCCGAGGAGCGATACGTCTGGTGGGGTACTCGCGCCCAGCTGACGTGGATGCTGGAGCTCATGCACCGCCGCGGCCAGATCGCCGTCGCCGGGCGGCGCGGCGGCCAGCGGCTGTGGGATCTCGCGGAGCGCTGGTTCCCGGAGAGCGAGCCGGTGCCGCTTGCCGAGGCGCGCCGCGTCCTCGACGAGAAGCGCTTCCGCGCCCTCGGCGTCCGGCTCGAGCGCGGCCGTCTCGTGGCGCACCCCGAGACGGAGGACGGTCCTGTCGGGAACCGCGTGACGTTCCTCTCCCCCTTTGACCGCCTCGTGCACGACCGCCGGCGAGCCGAGGCGCTGTGGGATTTCCATTATCGGCTCGAGATGTATGTGCCACCTGCGAAACGGGAGTACGGTTACTACGTGCTGCCGATCCTGCGGGGGGATCGACTGGTCGGCCGGATCGAGCCGGTCTTCGATCGGAAGGCGGGCGTGCTGCGCGTGAACGGCGTGTGGTGGGAGGACGGCGCGCGGCCGGTCCCGCTCGACCGCCCTCTCAGGAGCCTCGCGCGCTCCGTCGGCGCGAACGAGGTCGCGGCGTGACGCAGTTCCACTTCGACCCGAGCACCTACCTGGAGAACATGCGTACCGACATCCCGGTCTTCGACGAGCTCCAGG
>JBKPFE010000360.1:0-3395 GCA_046728705.1 Actinomycetota bacterium | reverse complement strand
CTCGCTCTCGACCAGCCGCCACAGGCGATCCTCCGGCCAGTCCGGCGCGCCTTCGGCGAAGACGAGGGTCGACCCCATCGCCCCGCCGCCGACGACCGTCCACGGTCCCATGATCCAGCCCATGTCGGTCGCGAAGTGGATGACGTCGTCGGGCTTCGCGTCCGCCTGGTAGCAGACTTCGCGCGCGATCGAGACGAGGAAGCCGCCCTGGACGTGAACGACGCCTTTTGGGCGGCCGGTCGTGCCCGACGTGTAGGTCAGCAGGTACGGGGTCTCGGAGTCGAGCTCGGCCGGAGGCAGCTCTCCGGGGCTGTCGGCAACCAGGGCGTCCCACGGCGCCAGCACCACGTGCTCCACCGACGGCGCCTCGGCCCGCGCCCGCTCGAGGATCTCCAACATCGGCACTTCCCGGCCGCGCCGCGTCGAGGCGCGCGTGGTGATCGCCACCTTCGCCTCCGACGCCTGAAGTCGTTGCGCGACGGCCGGCGCGGCGAAGCCCGAGAAGATCGGAACCTGGATCGCGCCGATGTGGGCACAGGCGTGCGAGGCGATGAGCACCTCCTGCGACATGGGGAGGAAGATCGCCACGCGGTCGCCCTCGCCGACGTCGAGGCGCACGAGCGCCTCGGCGAGTCGCGTCACTTCGCGGGAGAGCTCAGCAAAGGTGAGCTCTCGCCGCTCACCGTCCTCACCGAGCGAGACGGCAGCGCGGGCACCCGGCCGTCTCTGCGCCCAGCGGTGCACACAGTTCCAGGCGATGTTCAGCTTCCCGTCGATGAACCAGGTCGCCCACTCCGGCCCGCGCGAGAGGTCGACGACCTGGTTCCAGGGCGCCGAGAACTCGAGGCCCATGTCCTCGATCGCCGCGGGCCAGAACCAGTTCGGATCCTCCTGCGAGCGCCGCACGAGCTCCCAGTAGTCGTCGAGGTCGTGGCGCTCCATCAACCGGACGACGTTTGCCTCCGCGAGCACCTCCTCGCTGGGAGTCCAGATCACCGGGCCCCTTCGACGTGGAAGTCGGGGAGCCAGCGGAGCCAGCTCGGCAGGTACCAGTTCCACTCGCCGAGCAGCTTCATCGTCGCCGGAAGGATGACCGAGCGAATGATCGTGGCGTCGATCAGCAGCGAGATCGCGACCCCGAATCCCATCTGCTGGAACGCCACGAGGTCGCCGAGCGCAAACCCGCTGAAGACGGCGATGATAATCAGCGCCGCGCCGGTGATCAGCCTCGCCGTCGAGCCGATCCCGTGCGCGACCGCGAAGTCGTTGTCGCGGGTCTGGAGGTAGCGCTCGCGGATCCTGCTGAGCAGGAAGACGGTGTAGTCCATCGACAGGCCGAACAGGACGGCGAAGAGAAAGAGCGGCACCCACGCCTCGATGAAGTCCACTTGCTTGAAGCCGAAGAGCTCGTTGCCGACGCCCTTCTGGAAGACGAGGATCAGCGCGCCGTAGGCAGCACCGACGGACAGGAGGTTGAGCACGATCGCCGTGGCCGGGACGACGACCGAGCGGAACGCAATCGTCAGGAGAATGAAGGAGAGGCCGAGTACGAACGCGATCAGAATCGGCAGCCAGCGGTCGGTCAGCGCGAAGTAGTCGATCGACTCCGCCGTCTCGCCCGTGACGAGCACCCGTGCGCCTGGAAGCTCCGTCTCGCGTAATTGCCGGACGGCGGCGAGCGCGCGTTCGTCGCGGCTATCGCCGGCGGGGATCGCATCGATCACCGCCAAACGTTGTTCCGGATAGACGTCGGTCTCAACCTGACGGAAGGCTCGGTTCTCACGCATCTCCGTCGCGAGCCGCTCGATCGCAGAACGCGTCTTAACGCTCGAGACGTCCCCGTCGACGACGACCTGAGCGTCGTCGGTCGTCCCGACTCCGAACGCCTGCTCGAGGGCGATGAACCCCTGCTTGGACGAGAAGCGGTCGGGCATCGTGCGGATCCCGGCCTCCCCGGTCTTGAAGTCGAGGACGGGAAGCGCTAGTGCCAGCAGCGCCCCGACGCTGAGGACGAGGCTGACCACCGGACGGCGCATGACGGCGCCGACGATCGCGCCCCAGAAACGACCCTCGGCTCCCGTGCCACGTTCCGCCCCTCGGCCGATCACCGGGATCCGGAGTGAATTGACGCGATCGCCCAGCAGGCTGAGCACGGCCGGGAGCAGCGTCAACGCGGCGAGCACGGAGGTGATGCCGACGAGGATCGCACCGGTCGCCAGGCTGCGGAAGATCGTGTTCGGGATGATCAGCAGCCCGAGCATGGCGATGACGAACGCGAGCCCGCTGAAGAGGACGGCCCGACTCGCGGTTCCGCCGGTGGCAGCGATCGCGTCGAGCTTGTCGCGACCGCCTGACCGCTCCTCCCGAACCCGTGAGACGACGAAGAGGGAGTAGTCGATCCCGAGCGCGAGACCCATGCCGCTGAGCATGTTGACTGTGAAGATCGAGAGGTCGAACGCGATCCCGACGAGGGCAGTCAGACCGAGGGCGGTGATGATCGCGACGAGGGCAAGGGCAAGCGGGACGAGGCCGGCAACGACGGCGCCGAAGACGAGTAGCAAGACCACCAGTGCCACGGGCAGGCCGAATTGCAGCTCCCCGGTTTCGAGATCCTCCTGGGACAGATGGGCAAAGTCGTTCTCGACTGTCCACTCGCCGGTCGCGTAGAGGTCGAACGTCTCGTCGTCCGCAGTCCCGAGGACCTCCGTGACGTCCTCCGCCGCCCCCTCGTCTTCGAGGCCGACCGCGATCACGACAGCGCGCCGGTTGCGCGCGATGGGCTCGTCGACGACGTTCACGACCCCCGGCGTCTCGCGGAGCCGGGCCACGAGCTCCTCCACCTTGCCCTGGAAGCGCAAGTCATCCGCTGTCAGAGCGTTCGCGCGGACGAGCACGACGTCGCTCGTGTACTCACCGGGGGTGGGCGGCACCCGCTCCTCGATCAGGTCGTACGCCTGCTCCGACTCGGGGTTGTTCAGCTGCTCGGCCTCGCCCGTCAGCGCGTCCCCGAGGAAGAACACGATCAGGCCGAAGGCGACGACGACGGCTGCGATCCATGCGCCGACCGTGCGCCATGGATGGCGGGCGGAAGCGGTGGCCAGGCGCCGCGTCACTGCGCTTGGATATTAGTGGGCGCTAACATAGTGTTCGCTAACTCGTGAAGCTCCATTGGATCTCAGAAGACGCGCGCAAGTGGTGGACCCTCGCGGCGGTCGCGTTCGGGCTCTTCATGATCATGCTCGACAACACGGTGGTCAACGTGGCGCTGCCGTCGATCGCCGCCGACCTCAACATCGGCCTCTCCGAGCTCGAGTGGATCGTGACCGGATATGCGCTCACGTTCGCTTCGCTGATGCTCACCGGTGGGAAGCTCGCCGACCTCCTCGGGCGCCGGC
>JBKPFE010000304.1:0-4809 GCA_046728705.1 Actinomycetota bacterium | reverse complement strand
TCGCGGTCGCAGCAACGACGCTTCACCCGGTGCGCGAGCGGGACGAGATGGTCGAGGGTGAGATCGCACGGATTGCGGCAGTCGACGCAGCAGTACCCGTCGCGGGCGTAGACGCGGCCGCGTTGTGCTCGGCTGATCCCGAGGCGTGCCTGCTGCGCCGGCATTGATCTTGCGGGCTCGGAGCTCGAAGGCCAGAGAGGCGGTGAAGCCGCATCGCGCCACACGCCCACTTGGACAAGTCAGGTTTTTCGCGCCAGAATGAATACGCGCGGCACCCGGGAATGGGAAACGGCCGTGAGCGGGCCGGCGGCTTCGTCTGCTCACGCTGCGAGCAAGCGATCCTGCCAGGCGAAACGTGGGATCTCGGTCATGACGATCATGACCGGAGCGTCTACACCGGCCCGGAGCATCGGCGCTGCAACCGGGCGACGAGCGGACGGCCGAAGCATTCGCGACACTGGTAGGGAGCGGAGCTCAGACGCCGCGAGTCGCATGGGTGCCGGAATACACCGTCGCTTGGGAGACTGGCACACGGTTCCGAGTTGCGAGCTGGACGCCGGGATGCAATTGGCGAAGCGGCAAACCGGCGCCTTCATCCTCCGGCGTACCAAGCTGACGCGCGACGGCACCGATCACGACCCCGCTTAGGTCACGCTCGATCTCTAAGCGCCTTCTAGTCCCAGGGCGCGACGCACTCGGACCGCTGGACCGGGACGCTCGGAACCGCCAGGGCCCCGGTAGCGGTCCGCTTGAGCATTCTTCGCCAGCCGTTGACGACGCTCGTACAGCCACGTAAAACGGCATCGACAAGGGTTCCCGAAGTCAAAGGAGGAGCAGGTGTCGCCCAAGAGACCGAAACCTCAAGGAAACGCGAAAAAGCCCACCGCGCCAGCAAAGCCGAAGAAACAGAAGAAGACCTCCCGCGGCAAGTAGACACAAATAGCGAGCTACGCCGCCATGGGCCGGGGTGCGTGCACATGTCGAAGCGCTTACTCCGATTGGATTCGTCAGCGACCTCGCCCTTGCCGTCGTAGACGTAGTCGTTAGAGGGCCGGCGGCGAGCCGAACGCCGCGGCGCTTGCAGCGCCACCGGCCCCCTTCGAGGATTTCAACTAGGCGACCTGCTCGCTAGTGTCGGTCCCCGAGGGGATCCGCGAGCGAGCAAGCTGAGCGGTGTAGCACCAGATCGAAATCTGCTGCTACACCGCTCGGACGACCAAGCCGCCCCGGATTCGAGGTCTGCACCGCTCTGGCGACAAGGCCCTCGGATCTAGCGGTAGTGCCGATTGGGCGGCCTAGTTGCCGAGCTGCCCGCGGACCGCCCCCGCCGGGAACACGTCGCTGTGAATGTTCACGTAGTAGTTCTCGGGATCGTGCCTGATGGCCTTGATCAGCTCCTCGCTCACGCCCGAGACGCAGGCGCTTGCGCTGTCGGTGCCTGCGAAGGCACCGGCGAACAGTGGGACCACCACCGGCCCGGCAACCCCGGCGGGTCCAACATGGATGTGCGCCGCAGTCACGGTGCCGTCGATCCCAGCCCAGCTGAGGTCGAAGCAGACCTCACCTTGGCCCTGGTTGAGCGTGATGAGCGCCGTTCCGGAGGCATCGGCATCGCCCGGTCCCGGCACCTCCGCCGCCCCCGTGAGCGTGGTCGAGAACGGGCGGCCCTCGCCGTAGGCGGGAGCGCCCACGGCAAGCATGCCGACCATCCCGAGGGCGACAGCGAGGAAGAGGACGCGACGTCGCATGGTGACCTCCTTTTCCGGATGATCATGACCGAGTGGTTGGGACCGAGTAGTGAGCCTACTGCGAATCGGTGCCGAGTCGGGAGTCCGACTCGGCACGTAGGTCGGCTAGCGGCCGCTCGTCGTGCACGAAGACATCCGCCGGGAAGCCGCCGTCCTTAGGGACGCGACCGACTGACCGACCTGGTCGGCGTCAGCGCGGCCTGAAGCCGGGCGGCGAGTCGAACGCAACGGCGAGCGCTTCGTCCGGGCACGCGGCTTGGAGGTGAGGCCTGGGCCGCAGACACTGGAGATTATGTGGGATCTGTTCCCCTGAGGGGCGCCGGGGCGAGCAGAATGCCCAGACCGGGCGTGACCGTTCGGGCGTCACGGCCGTTATGGGATGGGGTCATTTGCTGCGGTGCGAGGAGTGTGGGAAGGAGCCGAGGTCGGAGGAGGAGGCCCACCGTTGGCGCGCATACCTGACCGTCATTGAAGAGGGCGATCCCGAAGAAGTCATCGTCTACTGCCCCGGCTGTGTCAAGCGGGAGCTCGAGGTCGGCGAGTAGGGCAGCCCCGGACTCACCGACAACCGCCCAAGTGAATAGAGGGGCCGAGTCCCATCGCCGCAAAGTGAGGCCGGCCCCTCACAACAAACCTATATACCACCCTATACCACGCTCAAACGTCAAATCCTCGAGCTCTGTCAAGGATGAGCCCGGCGCGCTGCGGCAATGCGCCGGGGCACCTTTGACCTACCTGCTCGAATCGGGGCGACTGCTTTGTCTACGCGGGCTTGACCACCAGCACGGCTCGTCGTCCCGATATCGGCTTAGTTGACTCGCTCGTCAGTGCCCGTTTGCGACGAGGAGTCTTCAACGATCAGCACCGGCGCTTGGTCTGCGTCATCGTCTCGAACTGCGATCACGGGAAGCGTCCTGCCTCTTCCCAGCGGAATCGTTGTCGCCGGGCCGCCACGACGGCATGGCTGTCTTCAAGGTCGGCGGGTCAGCCGACCTCCCATCCTCGTGCTCGAGCCTGAAAGCGAAGGCTCGGGCTCCCCTCCGTCTCCCTTCCGTTATCGGCTGGGACCGAACGACACGGCGAGCTTATCGGGGACCCGCGATGGAGAACGGTCCAGCACCGAGCCGCATCGGTAGCTCAAGTTCACCACAGGACGGATCAGCGCTCGCCCTGATGTCTCGTGAAATCAGGTCGGAGACGCTGTCGGTGGAGCCCCTCGGGTGAGAAAGGGCGAGAAACGGGAGTGTTCGCCCACGGGCCGCTCCTGGTCGCTTCGTCCGAGGGCCGCGCAGCGCCTATTCGGACTAGAGATCTGAGCGGGTCGTTCGCCAGTGAGGTGATGAATCAAGACATGGCAGATGTATCCGGTGCCGAGCCACTTCTGCTGCAGCTTCTTGGGCACGATCTCTAATGGCCTTTCTTACCAGCCTCTTAGCCGCCGGCGCCACAATCGAAGCGTGCTGCGAACTAAGGCGCTCCTCCTCTCGGCGGCCGCGATCGCGCTCGCCGGTACCGGCGCAGGCGTCGTCCTCGCGACGCACGGCGGCAGTGCCCGGGCAGTACGTACCACGGGTGACATGCCGGGAGAGGCATCGCAGGCTTCCGGCAAGAAGACCTACGCACAGCTCGTCGCAGCGAACTACAAGATCCTGAAGCCGCAGCAGTCGACTCGCCTGCTGCGGTATGCCGATGCCGCCTTCGCCTGCATGTCGCAGGATCTCGAGCTCGGCAAGCCGCGGACGTCGCGCACGAAGATCGTGATGACCTTGCCGTCCGGAACGAAGCCGTCCGCGGTCCTTCGCAGCATGGGCAGGTGCGCGATGAAGATCGGCGATCCGCCGGTGGGCTCATCCTTCCAGTTGCGCGGGCACGCCGTGATCGTCTATCTGCCCAAGTACTGCATCCTCGACAAGAAGACGATCGCCCACACAGCCGCCTTGCCGCATCCCTAGTCGCTGGAGGCTGCCTTATAGACTCACTTGCAGCGGTCCGGTCCCAGGAACAAGGAGGGACCGAACGACGCACACCTTCGAGCTCGAGCGGCTCGACGGGACACCCGCCGACCCGCCCTCGTTCAAGACGACGGTCCTCGCCTGGAGCGCGGCGATCGCGGCTCGGGACGGCCCGCGCCAAGCGGGCCTGGTATCGGAGCGCAGTACGGGCGTACCATCTGGAGTTGTGTCTCTCCCGCGCCTTGGGGACGAGGTCCGGAAATACGGCGCGGTGATCGCCATCATCGCCGCGATCGGGACGCTGATCGTCGTGTTCATGGTGTGGGGCTCCAACGGCTCTGACGCGGAAGGCAGTACCTGTACAGAGATTCCCGCGGGTCGGGTACCCCCCGCCATCATCTGCCCCGGGAATGCCACCCCCGAGAACTCGAAAGAGCGCGGCTGTATTCGGGATTCGACCTTCGGGAACGTCACGTACTGGACCTGCTCCGATTGACGCTTGCGCAGCGGCCGGGCAGACCAGGTGCCGGACGCTCCAAGTCGTTCGCGTACGCAACGACGACGCCGGCGAGCTCCCGGTATTGGTCGTCGAGGACCTGTCCTAAAGAGCATCTAGCGTCGAGCTCCGTCGTCTCGTAGGTTCGTGTTGGGGGCCGGCTCGGGAATCAGCGCCATGGCGTTCGGATCTGCCCCGGCCCCTTCTCGGGCAAGAGCGCCGCAACTTCGTACTCGCCAGATCGCCGACGGCCGGGTTGCACGGCTCTAGCAAACGTAGGAGGATCCGCACGGACGTCGGGTTCCCTTGGTCTCCCGAGAAACCCCCCCTAGATCGCAACACTGCGGGCTCGGTCGATATTCCGCAGTACACATTCCTGCGAATCCTGGCCGTCTGGGCGGCCGCGGCCCTCCCGATGGCGGCCCTGGCCTGGCTCGTCGCTCCCGCCCTCGAGGACGAGTTCGGGGGTGAGGGAAACGTGCCGATGGCGAAGGCGCTGCTCCTCTTGCTCACCGCCGGTCTGATCTGGCAGTTCGTGCTCGTGGCCATCCTCGTGTGGCGCGAGCAGCGGACCCTCCAGTGGTCGACGGTCCGGGAGGCGCTCTGGCTCCGT
>JBKPFE010000306.1:0-2713 GCA_046728705.1 Actinomycetota bacterium | reverse complement strand
GAGCGGCACCGGCATGGACGGCGCCTTGCCGCCGCCGTCGCCGTAGACGGTCGCGTCCGCGGCAAGTAGCTCGACGAGTGCGTCGGTGTCCCCCTCCTCCCAGGCGGCCACGAAGCGGTGTGCGATCTCGTCGCGCTCCTCCCGCGAGACGTCGAAGCGGCGCCTCCCCTCCTCAATGTGCCTGCGCGCGCGGGCGAGGATCTGGCGGCAGTTGTCTGGGCTCTTGCCGACGATTCGCGCGATCTCGTCGTAGGGATAGTCGAAAACCTCTCGGAGTAGGAAAACGGCTCGCTCGACGGGCGAGAGCTTCTCGAGCAGGTGCAGGAACGTAAGCGAGAGTGAGTCGGCCGTCTCGGCGTGGCGGACTGCCTCGTCGTCGACGAGCGGCTCGGGCAGCCACTCGCCGGGATAGACCTCGCGGCGGGCTCGCGCCGAGCGCAGCTGGTCGATCGCGAGCCGCGTCGTCACCGTCGCCAGGTACGCCTTGGGCGACTCCGCCTCGATGTCGGCTTCGTGGTAGCGGAGGAACGCCTCCTGGACAATGTCCTCCGCCTCGGCAACCGACCCCAGCATCCGGTAGGCGATCGCGAATAGGTACGGCCGTAACTCTTGGTGGGTCTCCACCACGTCGTAGACGGGATAGCAGTCACGCGTGTGACGGCGTCACAGGAGCAGGCACCGTCTCGTCTTCGGGTCGAGAACGAAAGGAGAGAACGATGCGAGTCTTCGTTGCAGGGGCGACCGGCGCGATCGGCGCGCGGCTCGTTCCCCAGCTCATCGAGCGGGGCCACGAGGTGATTGGAACCTCCCGCTCGCCGCAGAAGGCGGACCTCCTGCGCGCCCAGGGTGCGCAGCCGGTCGTGCTCGACGTGCTCAACGCGCGCGCTGTGCGGGATGCCGTCGCTGCCGCGCGGCCCGAGGCGATTGTCCACCAGGCGACCGCGCTCGCCGGCATGAGCGGCTTCAAGCACTTCGACCGCACCTTCGCGCCGACGAACCGGTTGCGGACCCAGGGCACGGATGCCCTGCTCGCCGCCGCGCGTGAGGCGGGCGTTGGCCGCTTCGTCGCGCAGAGTTATGCAGGCTGGCCCTATGCGCGGAACGGCGGGCCTGTCAAGACAGAGCAGGATCCGCTCGATCCGACGCCGGTGCCGACGATGCGCGAGACGCTCGCCGCGATCCGACATCAGGAGCAGGCGGTCGTCGACGCGGGCGGTGTCGCGCTCCGCTACGGCGGCTTCTACGGCTCGCCGGATGACGCGCAGCTTGAGGTCGTGCGCAAGCGCCGCTTCCCGATCGTCGGCGACGGCGGCGGCGTCTGGTCGTTCGTGCACCTCGACGACGCCGCCACCGCGACCGCTCTCGCCCTCGAGAACGGCGCAGCGGGCATCTACAACATCGTCGACGACGAGCCCGCACCGGTCCGCGAGTGGCTGCCCGCCCTCGCGGCTGCCATCGGCGCGAAACCACCCCGTCGGATCCCCCGCTGGCTTGCCCGGCTAGTGGCGGGCGAAGCCGGCGTTGCGCTGATGACGGAGGCCCGAGGTGCGTCGAACGCGAAGGCGAAAGGCGAGCTCGGCTGGGCTCTCCGCTACCCAAGCTGGCGGCAGGGGTTCCGCGCGGCCTACAGCTGACGAAGAGAGTAGGCTAGATGTGTGACTCACGCACATATCTAGCCGAACGGAGGTGCGCCCGATGCCGAAGTTGAACGGAGAGTTCACGATCAGCTCGTGGAATGAGGAGACGTACGCCGAACGTGAAGGCGAACGGAAGCTGACGCGGGCAACCGTGACGCAAGATCTGGCCGGCGACGTCGCCGGCAAGGGGCAAGTCGAATGGCTGATGAGCTACGGCGAAGACGGTACAGCTCACTTCGTCGGCCTCCAGCAGTTCGAAGGCGTTATCGACGGCCGCGAGGGAAGCGTCATCCTCGAAACGATCGGCGGCTTCGACGGAACGGAAGCGACGTGGACCGCCAAGGTCGTCGACGGGTCCGGAACCGGAGGCTGGGCCGGGATGCGCGGCGAGGGTCGATTCCAGGCGCCGCATGGTTCCAAGGCCTCCTTCACCCTTGACTACAGCTTCGACTGACGCACGCTGGGGCGCTCAGCGGCGTGAGCGGCAGGCAGCCAACCTGGTCGGCGCACTCGCGCTCTCGCTACACGATCGACTGGAGCGAGCGGTGACGGAGGCGGCCGGCACCGCCGAGAGTGACGCGGTGGCGCTGTCCGCGTTGCACCACTTCCTCGACTCTCCGAGCGTGGATCTGCTGGCCCAGGTCCTAGGCCTGTCTTCATCAGGCACAGTGCGCCTGGTTGACCGGCTCGAGGGCGCAAGCCTCGTGCGCCGGACAACCGCAGCCGATGGGCGCGTGACCTCGGTCGCACTGACAGCCACGGGTCGTCGGCGGGCGCAGGCAGTGACGCGGGCCCGCACGGACCTGATGGAGCACGCGCTCGCCCCCTTGACTCCGTCGGAGCGACGGCAGTTCGGCGAGCTCGCCGGAAGGATCCTCGCGGGCTTGATCCGCCCGCCGGGTGCAAGCCGCTGGACGTGCCGTCTGTGCGACATAGTCGCCTGCGGCCGTCCGGATGGTCACTGCCCGGTCTACGAGGCGGCCAAGGCCCGCTACGGAGATTGACCGAGCCAATCGTCAAGCGGGAGTCGCACTGCAAGCGACGAGAGGTCGCCGTCGTCTCGGATCGCCGTCGCC
>JBKPFE010000069.1:0-4852 GCA_046728705.1 Actinomycetota bacterium | reverse complement strand
AGGACCGAGACACTCACGCCGGTCGGAATCTCAATTGGGCTTTTTCCGATTCTGCTCATCTTCTAGTTACGCGGAGCCAGACTGAAGTCTGGCACCGCAGAAACCTCCCCTACCACACAAAACAGATCACTTCGCCGCCGATGCCTTCGCGCTCGGCGGTCTTGCTCGTTACAAGGCCCCTGGAAGTGGACATGATCGCCGTGCCCATCCCGCCGAGGACGCGCGGCAGGCGATCCTTGCGAGCGTACACGCGGCGGCCCGGCTTGGAGACGCGCTTGAGGTCGGTGATGATGCGCTCGCGGCTCGGCCCGTACTTGAGCTCGATCACGAGCATGTCGAAGCTCTCGTCCTTGCGGACTGAGTAGCCGACGATGTACCCCTCCTCCTGGAGGATCCGGGCGATCTCCTCTTTCTGACGGGAGGTCGGCATCTCGGTGCGCTCCTGCAGCGCCTTGTTGGCGTTGCGGATGCGGGTCAGCATGTCGGCAATCGGATCGGTCAGCACCTACATCACCAACTGCTCTTCGTCATCCCCGGGATCTCGCCGTTGTGCGCGAGCTCGCGCAGGCAGATCCGGCAGAGGCCGAACTTCCGGTAGACGGCGCGCGGGCGGCCGCAGCGCCGGCAGCGTGAGTACTGCCGCACCTTGTAACGCGGCGTCCGCTGCTGCTTGTTGACCAGGGATTTCTTGGCCATTAGTGCTCCTTCCAGTAATGCCGTCGAGATTCTGGGTCGCGAGCACCACGCCAGAGTTCGCGCTCGGACGAGCCAAGGTTTGTCAACCTTGGCGAGGAGGAGAGTGGGCTCTGGCGCCGCGTGATCGCGGGCCAAAAGCCGGCATGTATTGCCGGGAGGGGCACTTATTCCTCTCTCCTGTCTTCGGCTACGGCGAACGGGAGCCCCAACGCGCGGAACAGCGCGAGGGCGTCCTCATCCGTCTTCGCCGACGTCGTGATCGCGACGTCCAGGCCCCGGATCCCGGCGATGTCGTCGTAGTTGATCTCCGGGAAGATGAGTTGCTCGCGGATTCCGATCGAGTAGTTGCCCCGCCCGTCGAACGACCGCGGGCTGAGCCCTCGGAAATCACGGATGCGCGGCAGCGCGATCGAGACGAGCCGATCAAGAAACTCGTACATCCGGTCGCCGCGGAGCGTCACGCGCGCTCCGATCGGCATGCCCTCGCGGATCTTGAAGCCCGCGATCGACTTGCGGGCGCGGCGCACCTGCGCGCGCTGCCCCGCGATCGTCGTCAGCTCCTCGATCGCGCTGTCGAGCGCCTTGGCCTCCGTCTTGGCCTCGCCGACGCCCATGTTCAGCGTGATCTTCTCGATCCGCGGCACCTGCATGATCGTGCTGAAGCCAAGCTCGTCCTTGAGCTGCTCACGTACCTCCTCGAGGTAGCGCTGCTTCAGGCGCGGAACGTAGCCCGTCTTTTCCCTCGTTGCGGCCGCTGTCACCTGTCGATCTCCTGGCCGCAGTCCGCTCGGCGGCAGACGCGGATCCGCGTCGGGCCGCTCTTGACGTCGCGCGTGATGGTGCCGACACGGGTCGGGCGATTGCAGACGGGGCAGACGATCATCACGTTCGAGATCGGGATCGGGCCGGCCTTTTCGATCACACCGCCGGGCTGGATCTGCGGAGCGCCCATCCGGCTCGGATTCGACATCGGGCGCGGGCGCGTGTGCCGCTTGATCACGTTCAGGTTCTCGACGATGACGCGGCCCTCTTTCGGGCGCGCCTCGAGGACCCGTCCCTGCTTGCCGCGATCCTTGCCGCTCAGCACCTGCACCAGGTCGCCCTTCCTCACCTTCATCGCCTTCATCAGAGGACCTCCGGGGCGAGCGAGACGATCTTCATGAAGTTCTTCTCGCGCAGCTCGCGAGCGACCGGGCCGAAGATGCGCGTGCCCCGCGGATTGCTCTGCGCGTCGATGATCACGGCGGCGTTCTCGTCGAACGCGATCGACGTGCCGTCGTCCCGGCCGTACGGCTTCTTCGTCCGGACGACGACGGCGCGCACGACTTCCCCCTTGCGGACTGCGCCCTGCGGCGTCGCCGTCTTGACGGTGCCGACGATGACGTCTCCGACTCTGGCATAGCGCCGGTGCGAGCCGCCGAGCACGCGGATGCAGAGCAGCTCGCGCGCTCCCGTGTTGTCGGCCACCCGGACTCTGGACTCCTGCTGGATCATCGACGGTCAGCTTCCGCGGAGCCCGTGCTGACTGGCTGCGCAGGGGTGTGGCTGGCAAGGACGCAAGGAGCGTTCGTACCTGGAAGGTACGGGCGCGACTGAGGACGCGGCCAGGCGCGGCCCTGCGCATCCCAGGTAGTGCGGGCTGTGCGGGATGGGGTCGTCATTTAGCTGCCTCGACGACCTCCGCCAGTCGCCAGCTCTTCGTCTTCGAGAGCGGACGCGTCTCGACGATGCGGACAACATCCCCCGCCTTGGCCTGGTTTTGCTCGTCGTGCGCGTGGAAGCGCTGCGAGCGCCGGACGACCTTCTTGTAGCGCGGGTGCGCCTTCACGACGTCGACGCGGACGACGATCGTCTTGTCCATCGCCGCCGAGACGACGACTCCGCGGCGCTCCTGCCGTCGCCCGCGCTCGTGCTCGGGCTTCGGGAACCTCTTCAGCGGCTTGCGCTCGGAGGGCTGCTCGCGCTTCGGCTTCGGTCGCTGCCGCCGCTCGGACCTCGCGACGCGCTTGCGCTTCTTCTTCGTCGGCACGACGGGCGCAGGCTGCTCCTCCGCAGGCGCCTCCTCGCCCTCGGCGGCGACGGGAGCTTCCTCGCTTTCGGCGATGGGCTCAGCCGGCGGCGTGGGCTCAGGGGTCGGCTCGGGCGACTCGGGCTCGGGGACGGGCGGCCCGGGCTCCTCGGGCGGGGCCTCGGGATCGGGCTCGGTCGGCGTCTCTGCGGACGCTTCCGGCTCGACCGGAGCCTCTTCGGCCCCGGCGGTCTGCTCTTCGGTCTCTGGTTGCTCGTTCTGTTCTTCGTCAGCCATCGCTAGATCTCGGTCTCGCGTTCGTTACGGACGGTCAGGATGCGTGCGATCTCGCGCTTGGCCAGCTTCAGCCGCGCAGGGTTCTCCAGCGCGCCGGTCGCGGACTGGAAGCGCAGGTTGAAGAGCTCTTGACGGCGGTCGGCCAACGCCCGCTCGAGCTCCTCGTCGGTCATGTCTCGGATCTGTCTAGCCCTCAAAGAGGTTCGCCTCCCGCTTTACGAACTTCGTCTTCAGCGGCAGCTTGGTGCCGGCGAGCCGCAGCGCCTCCTTGGCGAGCGGCTCCGGCACGCCGGCCAGCTCGAACATCACCCGGCCCGGCTTGACCACGGCGACCCAGTGCTCGGGTGCGCCCTTGCCGGAGCCCATCCGGGTCTCGGCAGGCTTCTGCGACACCGCCTTGTCGGGGAAAACGTTGATCCAGACCTTGCCGCCGCGCTTGATCTTGCGGGTCATCGCGATTCGGGCCGCCTCGATCTGACGGTTGGTCACCCAGCCGGCCTCGAGCGCCTTGATCCCGAAGTCGCCGAACTGCACGCTGGTCTGGCCCTTCGACAGGCCGCGGCGCCGGCCGCGCTGGAACTTGCGGTACTTGGTCTTCTTGGGAAGGAGCACTAGTGCCCCTTCCAGTGATGCTGTCGAGCTTCTGGGTCGCGAGCACCAAGCCAGAGTGCGCATTCGGACGAGGCAAGGCTGGAGAGCCTTGGTGAGGAGGAGGGCGTGCTCTGGCGCCGCGTGATCGCGGGCCAGAAGCCGACGTGTATTGCTGGGAGGGGCACTAGCTCTCACTTTCCGGCTCGCCCGACTGCTCGAGCTTCGTCGGGTCCTCCACCTGCGTCTTGGGCGTCGTCGACTCTGGAGCGTCGGCGACGGCCTCAGGGGTCGTCGGCGTCTCCGGCTCGACCTCGGGCAGCTCACGGCCCTCCGCCGTCACGGCCCTGTCGTCAGTCCGCGGCCGTTCAGCAGCCGCACGGCCACGGCCGGCCCCGCGCCTGCCGCCACCGCGGCGCTCGCGGACAGGGCCGAGCCCTTCGCGATCGGCACTGCGGCCGCGGCCGCCTTCGCGGGAGGCGCTGAGGCCCTCGGTGCGGCCTCCGCGGCGCCGTGCCGTGTCCTGGTCGCCGAGCCGCGCGTCGCGCCGTCCGTCGACCGTGTCGAAGCCCTCGGGCATGATCTCGCCCTTGTTGATCCAGACCTTCACGCCGATCCGGCCGTAGGTCGTCTTCGCCTCGACGAAGCCGTAGTCGATGTCCGCACGGATCGTGTGCAGCGGCACCCGGCCCTCGGAGTAGGTCTCGGAACGGCTCATCTCGCCGCCGCCGAGCCGCCCTGAGCACGTGATCTTGACGCCGTGGGCGCCCGAGCGGATGGCCGAGGCGAGCGAGCGCTTCATCGCCCGGCGGAAGGCGACGCGGTTCGCGAGCTGCTCCGCGATCGACTGGGCGACAAGCTTCGCGTCGAGCTCGGGCCGCTTGATCTCATTGATGTTGATGTGGACGTTCTTGTGCGTCAGCGCATGGAGGTCACGCCTGAGCGCGTCGACCTCGGCGCCTGACTTCCCGATCACGATGCCCGGGCGAGCGGTGTAGATGTCGACGGTGATCCGCTGCTTGTCCTTGCGGATCAGGATGTCGGACAGGCCGGCATGGGCCAGCTTCCCGAGGATGTGCTCGCGGATCTTGACGTCCTCGAGGATCGCGTCCGAGAACTCTTTGTCGGTCGTGTACCAGTTCGACTTCCAGTCGTGGATGACACCGACGCGCATCCCGCCGGGATGAATTTTCTGGCCCACTAGCTCTCCTCGCTCTCTGTCTGCTTCGTTCGCCGGGTGCGGGTGCGCTTCGGCTTCTCGGC
>JBKPFE010000371.1:0-1150 GCA_046728705.1 Actinomycetota bacterium | reverse complement strand
TCGCGGATCCAGAGGCGCTCGAGGTGGAGCGTCGCCGGGTGTCCGTGAACGCCTACGTTGGCGACCCGGCCTCCGGGCCGGATCAGCTCGGTGCAGAGCTCAAAGGTCTCCGGCACGCCGACGGCCTCGATGGCGACGTCGGCGCCGAGGCCTTCTGTGAGCTCCATGACCTCCGCGACCGCATCGGTGTTGCCGTTGTTGATCGTGACGTCGGCGCCGAACTCGCGGGCCTTCTCGAGTCGCGCGTCCGCGATGTCGAGCACGACGATGCGTCCCGGCGTCAGCAGCTTCGCCGTCATCACGGCGGCGAGGCCGATCGGACCGGCGCCGACGATCGCGATGGTGTCACCCGGCTCGACGCGGCCGGCGAGAACACCGACCTCGTAGGCGGTGGGAAGGATGTCCGCGAGGAAGACGACCTGCTCGTCGGTGAGCTCCGGCGGGAGCTTGTAGACGGAGGTGTCAGCGAACGGCACCCTCGCGTACTCCGCCTGGAGGCCGTCGATCAGGTGACCGAAGATCCAGCCACCCCCGCCGGTGCAGAGGCCGTAGCGGCCCTCCCTGCAGAAGCGGCAGCGGCCGCAGGACGTGATGCAGGAGACAAGCACGCGGTCTCCCGGCTCGAGCGTCGTCACCGCGTCGCCGATCTCGGTGACCGTGCCGACAGCCTCGTGGCCGAGGATGCGACCGGGGTCCACCTCGGGAACGTCACCCTTGAGGATGTGGAGATCGGTCCCGCAAATGGTTGAAGTGTCGATTCGGACGATCGCGTCGGTGGGGTCTTGAAGCTGCGGGTCGGGAGCGGTTTCCCACATGCGTTGCCCAGGCCCGTGATAGACGAGTGCTTTCATCGCTCCTCCTTTCTCCGGTGGGCGAGATCGCAGTATCGCCCGAAGGTGCCGTGCCTCCATCAGGGTCGGCGCGGCTCGCGCGTGTGGGTTACTACCGATCCGAGACCCAGTCGCCCTGAAGCCGCTCGAGCTCGACGTCGACCTCCACCGCGTTCGCTGCCAGCGCCTCCGGCGGGCGCTCCGCAGACAAGCCAACGTGCTGGGCGAGGAACGGTGCGAGGTACCGGCCGACGATCTTGGCCGGCGGCCACCACAGCGCTTCGCTGTCGATCTCCGAGGAGGCGTCGAGCAGGCTCGCA
>JBKPFE010000361.1:0-1992 GCA_046728705.1 Actinomycetota bacterium | reverse complement strand
GCCGCTGAGCGACTGGAGGTGTTGATTGCGTTTCGCTGAGGCACTTCGGCGCCCCGGGCTCGGCGCGATCGCCGAGGTCAAGCGCCGCTCCCCCTCGGCCGGCGACCTCCGGCCGGACGCGGATCCTGCAGCGCTCGCGGCGGAATTCGAGCGGGCCGGTGCCACCGCGGTGTCGATCCTCGTCGACCAGCGCTTCGGCGGCTCTTTCGACGACCTGAAGGCTGCCCGCAGCGCGACGAGCCTTCCGCTGCTCGCCAAAGGGTTCTTCTCGACACGCGAGCACCTCGCAGAGGCGCGCACGGCGGGTGCCAACGCCGCGCTCTTGTTGTTGCGTGATCTCGATGACCAGAGCACGATGGCGCTTCTGCAAACAGCGCAAGAGCTCGGCTTGGACGCGCTCGTCGAAGCACACGACGCACAGGAGCTCGAGCGCGCCGTCCAGCTCGGCGCCGAGACGATCGGGATCAACGCCCGCGACCTTTCCAGCTTCCGGATCGACCGCCGGTCGCAGCTCGAGCTCGTCGCTAAGGCGCCGCGCGAGCGGACCGTCGTCGCGGAGAGCGGGATCTCCTCGCGCGCCCAGGGAGCGGCGGCGGAGCTCGCCGGCGCCGACGCGATCCTCGTCGGCTCCGCGCTGATGCGCGCCGACGATCCGGCGGAGAAGCTCGCGGAGTTGATCTCGCGTCCGCTGGTCAAGGTCTGCGGTCTGACGCGCCAGGAGGACGTCGACGTCGCTGCCGAAGCCGGCGCGGACCTGGCGGGGTTCATCCTCGTCGACAAGAGTCCCCGCCGCGCCCCCGAGGTGCTGTCGGTGCCGGAGACGATGCTCTCGGTCTCCGTCCACGTCGGCGAGTACGCGGACCGCGGCGCCGACCTCGTCCAGCTCTACGAGCGTGATCCCCGGCGTGTTCGCGGCCGCGACGCCGTGCTGCTCCGGGACGGCGAGCAGGTTGCCCGCGTCCTCGACCTGCCCTGGGAAGAGGAAGACCCCGACCATCTCGAACGGGCGAAAGCTGCGAGCGGCCGGGTGATGCTCGCCGGGCGCCTCGGGCCCGACAACGTCCGCCGCGCCATCGATGCCGTGCACCCATGGGCAGTCGACGCCGCGTCCGAGCTCGAGCTCGAGCCGGGGATCAAGGATCACGACCGCGTCCGCGCCTACGTCGAAGCCGCGAGATGACGACCGGCCTCTACGGCACCTACGGCGGGCGCTACGTCCCGGAGACGCTGATCCCGGCCCTGGACGAGCTCGAGGCCGGCTGGAACGACGCCCGCGACGACCCCTCCTTCCAGACCGACTTCGACCACCTGCTCCGTACCTACGGCGGCCGGCCGACGCCGATCACGCTCGCCGAGCGGTTCGCGCCGGGCAAGCGGCTCTATCTGAAGCGGGAAGACCTCTTGCACACCGGCGCCCACAAGCTCAACAACACGCTCGGCCAGGCGCTGCTCGCGCAGCGGCTGGGCAAGCAGCGGATCGTCGCGGAGACGGGCGCGGGGCAGCACGGTGTCGCGACAGCGACGGTCTGCGCGCGCTTCGGCTTCGAGTGCGTCGTCTACATGGGCGCCGAGGACATGGAGCGCCAGCACCCGAACGTCGAGCGGATGCACTTGCTCGGCGCCGAGGTGCGACCGGTCGAGTTCGGCACGCGCACGCTCAGGGAGGCGACCAGCGAGGCCATTCGCGACTGGATCGCGAACGTCGAGACGACGCACTACCTGATCGGATCGTGCGTGGGCCCGCACCCGTATCCCGAGCTCGTGCGCGAGCTCCAGTCCGTGATCGGCCGCGAGGCCCGTGCCCAGATCCTCGACGCTGAGGGGCGCCTGCCCGAGGTCGCCGTGGCCTGTGTCGGCGGCGGCTCGAACGCGATCGGGCTCTTCGCCGGGTTCCTCGACGACCGCGAAGTGCGGCTCGTCGGCGTCGAGGCGCACGACGCGGCCAGCCTCGGCGACGGACGGGCCGGCGTGCTGCACGGCGCCCGCTCGTCC
>JBKPFE010000197.1:0-4972 GCA_046728705.1 Actinomycetota bacterium | reverse complement strand
GAACGAGTTCTACTACGCCCACCTCTCCGCGTTCTCGCCGCTCGCCGTCAACGGCGCTCAGGTCCGCGCGGGCGACGTGCTCGGGTTCATGGGCAACACCGGCGATGCCGAGGCGACGCCGTATCACCTCCACTTCGAGATCCATCCGGCGGCGCTGCTGTACGAGGGCTACGACGGCGTCGTCGCGCCCTATCCGTACCTGAACGCATGGCGGAGGCTGCAGGACCTGCCGCTTACAGGTGTGGCCTCGGGCTGGGCGCCGCCGATCTCGGACTCCAGCGATGCACCGAAGCCCGGCGCGATCCTGCTCCAGACCCGGGACATCTCGAACGGGACGGGCTTGGAGCCGGGGTCCCTCCGCCGCGCGATGCGCCCGAGCGGGCCCGCCGTGGCGGACGACGGGTCACTCGCGGGCACGGCCGCGGAGGGACGCGAGCGGCCGCCCGCCCGTTCGGTGTCGCTCGGCCGACCCTAGTCTTAACGCCTCTTAGGCGGGAATTGGGCCGCTGCCGCCGTTGCCGGATCCGGCCGGCGGGATGTCTTCCGCGCCCTCGCCGAGCACCTTCCCTGACAGCCACTCCCTGGTCTGAGGCCCCGTGACGGGGTTGAAGAGGAGGCCGAGGACGATCCCGGCCAGCAGGAGGATCGCGTTCCTGGCCGTGTGCTCCTCCTTTCCCTGCACCCGGTTCGCGGCCTTCTTCAGGTCGTCGATCGCCGATCGGAGGTTGTCCTGGATCTCCTTGTCCGTGGCGACTCGTGCCGCCACCGCACTCGGGCGCCGCCCACCGATCAGCTCGGCGTAGACCTCCCGCCCTGCGGCAATCGCGTTCTTGACGTTCTCCCGGACTTCCTCGTCCTGGAGCGCCCTCGTCACGTACGGCTTCGCCTCGTAAAACCTGTCCCTCGCCTTGGCCATCGCGGCCGTCCTTTCGTCTCTGGGTTTAGCCGGCTGCACCCGCATAGCCGGGTACAGCCTATTCTGGTCGGCGTCGTCAAGTCGACGCCTTGGAGTGCTGGTTACCCGAGCCGCAGAGCTCGCAAACGCGTGCTAGGCGGGCGCCGCGGCCTTCCGCTCCGGCGATCCTACGCGCCGGGGCGTTCTCACCGGTGACGCGCCGTCGAACGCGGCCGTGAGCACTTCGTCGACATGGTCGGCGAGGACGAACTCGATCTCCTTCCGCGCCTCGGTCGGCAGGTCGGCGAGATCGGGCTCGTTCTCCTTGGGCAGGATCACCCTGCGGACTCCGGCTCGCTGTGCCGCGAGGACCTTGTCCCGGACGCCGCCGATGCCGAGCACCTGACCGGAGAGCGTGACCTCGCCCGTCATCGCCACTTGCTCGGAGACCGGGCGGCCGCTGACGAGCGAGACGATCGCCGTCACCATCGTGATCCCGGCCGACGGCCCGTCCTTGGGGACAGCGCCCGCGGGAACGTGGACGTGAATATCGTGTTCGGCGAACCACTCCGGGTCGAGGCCGAGCAGCTCGGAATGCGAGCGCACCCAGGAGAGCGCGGCCTGCGCCGATTCTTGCATCACTTCTCCGAGTTGGCCGGTCACGCGGAGGCGTCCGCGGCCGGGGTAGGAGCTCGCCTCGATGAAGAGGACGTCGCCACCTGTCGCGGTCACGGCGAGCCCCGTGGCGACGCCGGGATCAGCCGTGCGCCGGCGCACCTCACCGGCGAACCGCCGCGGGCCGAGCCAGCTGCGAACTCTCCGCTCGTCGATTCGCGTCGTCGAGCCCCGGGCCTTGCCTTCGGCCACCCTGCGGGCGGCCTTGCGCGCGAGTGCGGCGATCTGACGCTCCAGGTTGCGAACGCCCGCCTCGCGCGTGTACTCGCGGATGACCGTGCGCAGCGCTCCCTCGGTGAGCGTGACCTTCTCAGGGTCGAGGCCGTGCGCCTCGAGCTGCTTCGGCACCAGGTACTTGCGGGCGATCCCGACCTTTTCGTCCTCGGTGTAGCCCGAGAGCTGGATCACGTCCATGCGGTCGAGCAGCGGCGGCGGGATCGTCTCGAGCTGGTTCGCGGTCGTGATGAAGAGCACCTTCGAGAGGTCGAAGGGCAGGTCGAGATAGTGGTCGCGGTAGGTCGAGTGCTGCTCCGGATCGAGCACCTCGAGCATCGCGCTGGCCGGGTCGCCGCGCCAGTCGGCGCCCATCTTGTCGATCTCGTCGATCAGGAAGACGGGATTGCGGGACTCGGCGTCGCGCAGGGCGCGGATGATCGTCCCGGGCATCGAGCCGATGTACGTACGACGATGGCCACGGACCTCCGATTCGTCGCGGACGCCGCCGACCGACACACGGACGAACTGACGCCCCAGCGTCCGCGCGATCGACTGCCCGAGTGAGGTCTTTCCCACTCCAGGCGGGCCGACGAAGCAGAGGATCGAGCCCGAGACGTCGTTCTTCAGCTTGGCGACGGCGAGGGACTCGATGATGCGGTCTTTGACCTTGTCGAGGTCGTAGTGGTCCTCGTCCAGGACCTGCCGAGCGCGCACGAGGTCGAGGTTGTCCTCGGTCGTCTTCGACCACGGCAGCGACAGAATCCAGTCCAGGTACGTGCGGATGACGCCGTACTCGGCTGACGCCGAGGGCAGGCGCTCCAACCGCCCCAGCTCGCGGTCGACCGCCTTGCGCGCCTCCTCCGGAAGCTCGGCCTGCTCCACGCGCTCGCGCAGTTCCTGCAGCTCGGCCTGCTCCGGGTCGCCCTCGCCGAGCTCCTGCTGAATCGCCTTCAGCTGCTGCCGCAGGAAGTACTCCCGCTGGCCCTTCTCGAGCTCCGACTGGACCTGTGACTGGATCTTGGTGCCCAGCTCGAAGACCTCGAGCTCCCGGCTCAAAATCAGCGAGAGCTCGCGGAGCCGCTGCTCCACGTCGGGCTGCTCGAGCAGCTGCTGCTTGTCCTCGGTCTTGAGGCGCATCGTCGAGGCGACCAGGTGGGAGAGGGCGCTCGCGTCGTCGACGTTGGCCGCGGCCAGCTCGAGCTCCGCAGGCAGGTACGGAACGAGGGCGACGATGCGGCCGAAGAGCATCTGGACGTTGCGGGCCAGCGCCTCGAGCTCCTTCGAGTCGCTCTCGACGTCGGGCAGCTCCGAGAATGCTCCCACGAGGTACGGCTCGTCCTGCACTCGCTCGTCGAGCTTGATCCGTTGCAGGCCTTGGACGAGGATCCGCAGGGTTCCGTCGGGCACCTTGATCAGCTTGTGGACCATCGCGGCCGTCCCGATCTCGTGGAGGTCTTCCCAGCCGGGCTGCTCCACCTCGGGGTCCTTAACGGTGACCAGCGCAACCATCCCGTCCCGGGTGACGACCTCGTCGATCAGCGCAATCGACCGTTCCTGCCCGATCGCAAGCGGCGCCGCCGAGTCGGGGAAGACAACCGTCTCCTTCAGCGGCAGGACCGGCAGCGTCGAGGGGATCTCGACCCCGCTCTCGTCGATCGCTTCGCCGATGTCGAACTCGACGTCGGTCATCAAAGCGGATCCTCCTGAATTTCAACGAGTCGACCGGTCATTGCAGACGGCCGAGCGGGCGAAGCCCGCACGGCCTGAAGTCGGCATCGCAAGCGACGCCTCATGGTGTTTGTCTCCGAATCTCGATTGGCACGGGTTGCGCCGCCTCCGCCTTGGCGGCGATCGGGAACTCGATCGTCAGCAGGCCGCGGTCGTAGCGAGCCTCGGCCTGCGGGAGATCGACGTCGTCCGGCAGATGGACCAGGCGCTCGAACGGGCCGTACTCGATCTCGATCTGCTGGTAGACGCGACCCTCACACGGCTGGCGGGGCCGCTCCCCCGAGATCACGAGCGCGCCTTCCGTGGCGGTGACGTTCACCTGGTCCGGATCGATCCCGGCGAGCTCCACGACGACGGTGAACCTCGGCGGATCCTCGCTGAGGAAGGAATCGACCTGCGGCCGAAAGCCTCGGCGCAGGCCACTCAGTCGCGAGACCTGCCACAGGTCCCCGAAGAGCTCGTCGATCTCGTTTTTCAGGTCTCTCCGTCTTCTCATCTGGCCGTGAATCGTAGCCTTGACAGGGTCTCTGGTCGGAAGTAACTTAGTGTCCACTAGCTTAGCCGGTACTAACTTGGACGGAGTAAGGACGCGAGGCTGATGGCAGGTTGGGCTCGGACGATGATTCGGTTCCGCTGGGCGGTGCTTGGGGCCTGGATCGTGCTCTTGGTAATCGCGGGCGCGGCGTCCTCGGGTCTGTCAGACCTGCTCACGAATCGCTTCGTCCTCCCAGGTGCGGAGAGCGAGGAGGCCGGCAAGATCCTCGAGCAGCACTTCGGGCAGAAGCCGGAGGGCTCGTTCTCGGTTGTCGTTCAAGGCAAGCCGGGCAGCGCGCAGACGCTGATCGCGCCGACCCGTGCCGCCGCCGCTCGCGCGGCGAAGGAGCTGCCGACCGGGAAGCTCGTCGAGGTCCGCCCGGTCTCCGGCGACGTCGTCAGCGCGAGCATCGCCTCCGAGCTGCAACCCGCTGACGCGAAGGGGCACACCGGCGCGATGCGCGAGGCGGCGGGGGGGATTCCGGGCGCGCAGGTCTACCTGACCGGGCAGTCGGCGATCGAGAGCGACCTCGAGCCGGTCCAGAACCGCGACCTCCAGGTCGGTGAGCTCTACATCGCGATCCCCGTGGCCCTGGCGATCCTCGTCTTCGTCTTCGGGACGCTCGCCTTCCTGCTCCCGTTCATGCTCGCCCTCTTCGCGATTCCGGTCACGCTGGGAGTGGTCTGGATCTTCGCCAACTTCATGACTCTCTCCACCTACCTGACCAACATGGTCGCGCTGATCGGCCTCGGGATCGCGATCGACTACTCGCTGCTGATCGTCTATCGCTACCGCGAGGAGCGGAAGGGCGGCCGTGAGAAAGTGGAAGCGGTCGCGCGGACGATGGATACCGCCGGACGCGCGGTCGTCTTCAGCGGCACTGCGGTCGCGATCGGCCTGGCGCTGATGCTGTTCATGCCGCT
>JBKPFE010000374.1:0-3058 GCA_046728705.1 Actinomycetota bacterium | reverse complement strand
AAACCGTCCGCTACCGACTCGACCGCAGCGGCGATCGCCGGCTCAACCGAGCGTTGCACATGATCCTCGTCACCCGCAGCCGAGCCCATGCCCCGACGATCGCCTACATCAACCGTCGCGTCCAAGAAGGCAAGAGCCGCCACGAAGCAACCCGCTGCCTCAAGCGCTACCTCGCCCGCAACCTCTACCGACTCCTCGAGAACGCGCCAACGCCGACTTGACTTACATAGAAGCATCACTGGCCCAGGCGAGGGGGATGGACGTTGTGCCGGTGCTGCGTACGATCCGAAGCGTGGGCGACGCAGCACGTCGAGGACAGTGGATCGAGATCGCGCGCATGCAGCAGCTGCCCGCCGAGCGCGACTAGGGCTCGCCGAGGAACTCCTCCAGACGCCCTGCCTCGTCCTCGATCTCGCGCCGCGCCGCGGCTGAAAGACGCTCGAACGGCTCCAGCGCGACACGGCCGTCGTCGACGCGCCAGATCCCGGCGACGAATCCGTCGACCAGGAACGTCTGCGCGACGTCGCCGTTCATCTTGATCACCGTCTTCCGGTACCGATCGGGGAGCACGCGCGTCCGGTCGGCCCAGGCGAGCAGGACGTTGTCCCACTTCGGCAGGAAGCGTACGGGCGCCGGGGTCTCGGCGTCCGGCAGCGGCGCTCGTGGGACGTCGAGGAGCTCGCTGCCCTGCTCGTCGCGGAAGCGGCGCAGCGGCTCGAGCAGCTCCAGTGCAGCGTCGATCTCGGCCACGCGCATCCTGCTCCAGGCCCCGATGTCGCGGCGCGTCGTAGGGCCGAAGGCCGCGAGGTAGCGGCTGAAGATCTCGGCGCGCGCCTCGACGGAGACGTGCGGCTGCGGCTCGGCGATCGCGACGAACCGGCGGTCGTTGCGCGGCTGCCAGAGCGCCGTCTCGTGGTGGTGGACGATGAGCGCGGCGACACGCGCCATCCGCCAGGCGTGGCGCGCGTCGACGCCGGCGAGGCCGTACTCGCTCTCCAGTTGGGCGATCGCTTCCGTCGACGTCACGGGTCGGTCCGCCGCGAGTGCGCGCACCGACAGCGCGAGCTGCTTCGCCCGCTCCGTCTCCCAGGGGAAGTCCGTCTCGCTCATCGCCGCCCAGATGAGCGCGTAGTCGCGCGGGGTGACGAGGTGCAGCGTCTGCCGCGTCGCCGTCGCCCTCACGATTGTGTACCGCCGGAGCAGTCGCTCGAGCGAGCCGCGCCGGAACCCCGTCGTGCGCGTCCAGATACCGACGTACGGAGCCTGCGGCGACTGCGCCTGCATCCCGACGAGGCGCTCGATCACCGCCGTTGGCGAGAGTCGCGTGCGGTGGAGGAGGAGTTGCCGCGCGAGTGTCGCGCGGTTCAGTTCTCGCAGCGTAAGGACTCGTTCGGCCACACGCCCGAGGCACTCTAATCCGCCGACGGAGCGGCGAATCCGGTCGCGCGGATCGTTCGTGGTCCCGGGGACATTGCCGCCAATGCTCTCAGGGGACATTCGCGAACGCTGGCCCAGGGCAGCAACCACGAGTAATCCACAGGTTCGCCGTGATCCAACGGTTGCGCAGCCGCTCCGGCAACGGGCGGAGGCGTGTACTAGTCGTGCTCTTCCTCGATCCCGTCCGGAAGGGACAGCCACGGATACCGTCGCGACCCGTAAACGGAGACGGTCGGCTGCGGGAACGAGGAATCGGCGAACGCGCCGATCGCGACCGCGATCGTGTCCGGCCAGTCCTCGGTCGTCCAGAAGACAGTCGCGCCGCAGTCCGGGCAGAAGCGAAACGTCCGCTCCTCGTCCGCGTCCGAGATGCGGACGTACTCCGTGTACCGTCCGGTGACGTCGACCCGATCCTTCGGCCACCGCGCCTGCATCCCGAAGGCACTGCCGGTCCGACGCTGACAGGCGAGGCAGTGACACATCGAGATCCGTACAGGATCGCCTTCCGTCGTCACCCAGAGCTGGCCGCAGCTGCACGCGGCCTCGCGTCTCTGCACGCACCGATCCTACGAGACAGACGGGTTGCGCGCTTCCGTAGCCCTCTGGCGTCATTCCGGAACGCTGGGGCAGGCGACCATCTGTTCGGGAGCCTTGGGCGTCAAGAGGCGATTGGGGCTTCGCTCAGTTGCCCACCGCTGGGTCGGGCATGAACTCGCGGATCTCTTGAGCACAGCGGCAGGCGGCCGCGATCTTCGCGGCCCACTCCAAGGCGGCCTCCCGAGAGGGCACGTCGAGGACCGTGAACCCTCCGTTGAACTCCTTGGTCTGCGGGTAAGTGCCAGCGGTGATCGTCCCGTCACCGTCCACCATGACGGGATCCACGTTCTCGGCCAGCCCGCCGCCGAACACCCACACGCCTGCGTCCATGGCCTCCTGGACGACCGCATGAGCAGCCTCTCCCACGGCGGGGAACTCCTCAGCGGGGATGTGGTCCATCGCGCCGCTGGGGAACGAAATCAGGTACCGCGTCATCTCATGACTCCTTTTCTCGGGCGGCCTGCTCCGGCCGCATCTCAGCCCCGTCTGTACGCGCTAGAGACTGACAAACCACCGAAGTCTCATCGCGCCTCCGGCCGATCCGGGTTCACTTCGTCAGGGGGACATTCCGGAACGCTCGCCCAGCCGACGTACCCTTAGCGGGACGATGTTCGGCCGTAGGATCAAATCCCTTCTACGGCCGCGGGAGCCGGCGACGGCCGTGTTGACGGTAGTTCCAAACGAGCCGCACGCTGGGATGATCTGCTCGTTGCTCGCCGACGCTGGGATCGAATGTGCTCAGCAGACTGCAACGGGTGGGCTCCCGTATGGCGGGATCGGCGGCGGCCGGAAGATCATCGTTCCTCGTCCAGAGCTAGCTCGGGCCCGCCAGCTTCTAGAGAGCGCGCGGCTTTCCTAGTATCGCGATCGGCTTCGGCGCTCGGGGGACATTCCCGAACTCACTGTCATCGTCGGTGAGTGTCGTCTGCCTGGGAGCAGAGACTCGGGTCGGCGGCGGCTGACTCGATTCCCGAACGTCGCCCGAGGGCTGACCTTCCAGCGTTGTGTCGCCGCCGCCTTCCCG
>JBKPFE010000232.1:0-6569 GCA_046728705.1 Actinomycetota bacterium | reverse complement strand
GTGCTCGAACGCGCGGCGCCGTGCGGGGCCCTCGCTCGCCAGTCCGAGGTCGAGCCACAGCTCCCACTCTTCGGGATCCTCGGCGAGCCCTGCTCGAAAGCTCCTGCGAGCGGGCGCGAGCGAGCCCTGAGCGAGCTGCGCTTCTCCGAGCAGGCGCCAGGGCTCAGGCGACCACGGCTGCAGAGATCGGGCCGAGCCCGCGGCGTCTTCGGCGTCCCGCCACGAACCCCGGTCGTAGGCCGATTCGGCCTCGGCAGCGGCCCGGTTGCCCAAGAACGACGGCACGGCGAGGAGGCAGAGTGCGGCTGGGACGAGTGCGACGACACGAGGTACCCGTCGGCCGTTAGGCGAGGTGATCGGTGCCGCCCCGCAGGCGAGCGCCGCAACGGTGAGGGCAGGTAGTTCCCAGTCCCAATCCTGCGCGGCGTGAGCGAGAAACGCCGCATAAGGGGCGAGGGCGACGGGAGTCCACCACGAGCGAGAAGCGGCGAACGGCGCGGCCAGCGCGACGAGGAGGAGGGCGAGACCGATCGGCCCCAGCTCCGCCAACGCTTCCAGGTACAGGCTGTGGGCGTCCTGCACCGGCTGCGGCACGGGGCGCTCGCGCAGCCAGGAGCGGGAATAGGTTCCCGCGCCGGCGCCGAGCGCCGGATGGTCCTCGTATACCCTCCAGGCAACACGCCAGTAGTCGGCCCGGTTGCTGCCCGAGAGGCTGAAGACGCGACCGCTCACGTCCCCATGGGTCGGCGCCGGCGCTGCCTTGAAGGAGTCGTAGGCCGCGCTTGGCCCTCCGAGTCGTACGAGCACAGCGGCCGCGACGACTACAGGAAGTGCGACCAGGGCTCCGGCAAACGCTCGTCGCACCTTCAGAGGAGGGCGGTATCGCGCTTCCCCCGAGCGCAAGGCGAGCGGGACGGCCACGGAGAGTGCGCATAGGACGAAAAGGAGGGCTGCAAGCGATCCGGAGGCCCCGAGGCGGGCGGCGGAAACGACTGCGATCGCCGCCGGGACAGCCAGCGCGAGCGCGGTTGCCGCGAGCTGGAGCCGACCCGGGCCTAGGGCGAGGGCGACGGCCAGCCCGACGGCGAGCGCGAGCCACGCACCGCGGCCGAAGGTGAAGTACAGGGTGGCGGCGAAGAGCGGCGCCGTCGCAGCCGCACCCCCTGCGGCGGCGGCGCGTGACGCTCTCGCCGCGAAGCCGACCGATAGAAGTAGGCCCATCGCCGCCAGGATCGCGACGCCGTTCGCGTAGCCGATCGGCTCCGAAAGACGTTCGGCTGCCTGCGGGTCGGCCGAGAGCGGTACGTCCGGGTTCCCGAGCAGCCAATTTGCGAGGCCGTACCCGCAGAGGAGCGTCGCCGCACCGAGGACACCGGCGAGCAACGCCTTTCCACGGCCCGCGATGACGAAGAGGGCTGCTGCGCCGAGGTAGACGAGCGACCGCTGCACCTCGAGCGCCGTCGCCGACGCGTAGCTCGACCAGAGAAGTGACGTTGCCGTCCAAGCGACCAGGGCCGCGAGCGCCCCGACGAAGAGCAGCGCCGCGGTCCCCGGGCGGCCGATCCCACGCGCGATGAGCACGGCGAGCACGGCGAGCAGGACGATGGCGCTCCAGCCCCAGGCAGTCGCGGCGTAGCCTCCGCCGTCGAAGCCGAGTGCCGCGACGAGGGTGAAGACGCCGAGTGCAGCGATCGTCTCGCGCGTCACGACGTCACACGCCGAGGCGTCGCAATCTCGCCGCGGCGAGCCGGCCGAGCATAACGGTCGGCGCCATCGTCAGGATGGCGCGCGCGGCTTCGGCCGGTCGGAAGCTGGGCAGCACCCGGTCAAGAGCCGGGTGCTGCCTTCCTTCCTCCTACGGGCAGAGACCCAGCGTGTCGCCGTGCGCCAAGTGCGCGGGCAACGCATTCCGGGAGACCGCGATGTTCACGAACGGGTTCGTCTCCGACCCGGTGTGGTGACAGATCGTCACTTTCTTGGGGTACTCGTACTCCTGGGCTGATGCCGGTGAACCGCCCCATACGACTGCGGCGAGCACGCTCCCGGCGGCGGCGACCACAGCCACGAGGCCGCCTAACCTTCGGAGACGCCGATCCAACCTCTCCATAAAGACCTCCCCCGGACTCCTCGGACGAAGCGCAGAACCTAGCAGCCTTCCAGACGAGCGGCAACCGACCTGCGTCCTCTCCGGCGTCGGGCGGCCCGGCGGTTCCCCGTCACTCGCGAGCGCCGCCGCGGTTAGGCGCGGTCGCAGACCGCCGCTAGCCGGCCGCTCCCACGGAGAGTGTCTTACCGCTCGCGTTGGCAGAATTGAGCCACCATGCGCTTTCGACGCGACGCCAAGCTTGATCCTGGACAGGTGACCGATGTCCGCGGTCGCCGCGTGGGCGGCGGCGGCCTTGCCGCCGGTGCCGGCGGCCTCGGCGTCTTGGGCGTGATCCTGTTCCTGGTCCTCAGTCTCCTCACCGGCGGCGGCGGGGGCCTCGGCCAACTCAGCACGTTGGAGGACCAGACGGTGGGCCAGGGCGACACGCCGGGCGAGGTCTCGTCGGAGTGTCTTACGGGCGAGGACGCGAATGAGCGACAGGACTGCCGGATCGTCGGAGTGGTCAACAGCGTCCAGAAGTTCTGGGACGGGGTTTTCCAGCGAAGCAACCGTCAGTACCCCTACGTAGACACGGTCTTCTTCACCGACCAGGTGAACACGGGCTGCGGGTTCGCGAGCTCGCAGGTCGGTCCCTTCTACTGCCCGCGCGACCAGAAGGTCTACATCGACCTCGGGTTCTTCGACGAACTGCAGTCACGTTTCGGCGCGGGCGGCGCGCCGTTCGCGCAGGCCTACGTGATCGCACACGAGTACGGGCACCACGTCCAGAACCAGCTCGGCGTCCTCGACCGGATTGGAAACGACACCCAGGGACCCCAGAGCCGTGCGGTGCGATCGGAGCTCCAGGCCGATTGCTTCGCCGGCGTTTGGGCGGCCAACGCGGTCGAAACGGGGCTGATCGAAGAGCTGACGCAAGCCGACATCAACGAGGCCCTCGACGCAGCGAACGCAATCGGCGATGACCGCATCCAAGAGAAGACGCAGGGACAATCGTATCCCGAGACCTGGACGCACGGATCTTCGGAGCAGCGCCGCCGCTGGTTCTCACGCGGCTACGAAGAGGGCCGTCCGGCCGTCTGCGACACGTTCACGGGCTCCGTCTAGGCACCCCCCGCAGTAGCAGGAGGCACAAGGTCGGCCGCGAACCGGACGGCTGACTCCGTGAATGCCGGAGCAGCCACGACCCATGGAGGAGTCATGAACAACCGCTCGCTGGCGCAGACCTTTGCGCTGCTCTTCGGCCTGGCCTTCCTGGCCGTCGGCGTGCTCGGGTTCATCCCAGGCATCACCACCGACCTCGGCGACATCGAGTTCGCCGGCAAGGACTCGCCTTCCGAGCTCTTCGGGATCTTCCAGGTGAGCATCCTGCACAACATCGTTCACCTGCTCTTCGGGATCGCCGGAATCGCACTGTCACGCACGACGCCCAACGCCCTGATGTATCTGCTCTACGCGGGCGTGATCTACGTCGTCCTGTTCGTCTATGGCCTCTTCGTGGGCGCGGACGACGATGCGAACTTCATCCCGATCAACAACGCCGACGATTGGCTCCACCTCGTGCTCGCCCTCGGCCTGCTCGGCGGCTGGTACCTCAGTAGGCGCGAGGAGGAGTACGCCACCGACGAGCCTGTAACGCCGCCCCCGGCCCCCTAGTCGCGCCGCTGTGGACGGCCGCCTTCGCATCGTGGAGGCGGCCTCCGCTGGCCGTACCCTTCGCGAAAGTGGCGACGGACAGGATCCTCCTGGAAGAGCTCGAGCCGGCGCTGCGCGAATGGGGTGACGGGCAGGCGTGCGCGATGCTGGCCCTGGTCGCGCGCGAGGGCGTCTCGCTCCCGGAGGACGAGCTCCGGGCCGCGCTTCGACGCGCGCTGCTCGTCCTGGCCGCGGGCGGTGACCCGCACCGGGAGCTCGAGCTCGACGGCCGCGGCGTCACAGGCTTCGCCGAGGATCTCGACTCGCCCGACCGCCGCGCCGAGCTCGTCGCCTCGCTCCGCGAGCTGAGGACGCAGGCCGAGGGTCTTCCGCGCGCCTCCTTTCTCCTCGATGCGCTGCTCGAGGACGAGGAACTGGCCTGGCGTTCGCTCGCGGTCGCCCTCCTCGCAGAGGAGCTGGGCGACGAGAATCGATAGAGTCGGCGCCCGGAGGTGCCGTGCGCCGACTGGTCTTTGTCGCCATCGCCTCTGCGGCTCTCGCTTCGCCGGCCTCGGCGTCGCAATTGCTCGACCGCAACGCCAGCAATGTCCGGCTGAAGGTTTCTCCCGACGGCAAGGCGATGGTGTCCTATCGAGCGCACGGACGTTCCTGGGACGTCCTGGCCTGGGGCGCGATCAACGCCCTCCACCCGAACAAGGTCCGGAAACAGGTTCAGTTCAGGCTCGACCGGGCGGGCGGCTGGGGCACCTTCGGGCGGAAACTCCGCTTCAGGAATGCCTGCCAGCCGTATGACGGCCCGCCGCTTGCCCACCTCGTCGTCGCCTGCAAGGCGCCGGACGGCTCGTACTGGGCCGTGCAGCGCTGGCGCCGGCAGCTTCCAAACCTGGGTTTCGCCCCGTGGACGCCGCAGCAGCGCGCCTGGGCGCTTCACCTCTCGCACTGGTCGGGGCCGCTGGCCGTGCTCGAGGCGTACACCGACTGGTCGTGGCATGGCCGGTTCCACCACATCTTCGGCCGGCTGACCTACCTCGGCCGTCCGGTACACGGCTACCGGACGAATCGCCACGGGTCGCGGCTCGACAAGTACGGCCGGGCCGTGTACCTCGACACGTTCGGCTCCATACACGGTCCCGGTTGGCGCCGCGAGAACTCCTTCGTGACCCACAGGGGGACAGGCGTCTTCTGTTACACGTTCCGCGTCCGGAACCCACGCAAGGGCGGCTACGCATACCCGCCGGGCTACAACGGAGGCACGCGTGCGCCTGGGAACGGCGCCGCGTACCGCATGACGGTCGAGGGCCCGGGCGTGACCCCGGACGTGAAGTGGCAGGGCAAGGGCCTCCCGGGCTTCAATCCGCGCGCCCCGGCGCATGTCGCTCTCGAGGAAGCGATGAACGCCAAGCTCGATCAGCTGAACGACCGGCTCTGTCGGAAGCACTGACCGCCATAAGATCGCCGCGTGGTCAGCAGCGACGAGCTGCGGAAGGTCATGCGCTCCTTCCCGTCCGGGATCTGCGTCGTCACGATCGAGCTCGAGGGCCAGCGCGTCGGCCTCACGGTCGGCTCGCTGGTCTCGCTCTCCCTCGAGCCTCCGCTTGTCGGCTTTGCGCTAGGCCGCCAAGCACAACTGCACGAGCTGCTGCGCGGTGCGGGTGAGTTCGGGGTCAGCCTGCTGAGAGGAGAGCAGGCGCCGGTCGCGCAGCACTTCGCCAGGAGCGTGCCGCCGATCGCGCTCTGGGCCGGCATCGATCTTCGCGAGGACGTCGAGGGGCCGCCGCTGCTCTCCGGCGCACTCGGGTGGCTCCGCTGCCGCGTGGAGGCCGAGCATCCCGCCGGCGACCACACCTTCTTCGTCGGCGAGGTCGTCTGGACGGAGATCGGCCGCCCGGGCCCCGCTCTCGTCTACGTGCGCCACGACTACTCATCCGCGTGATCGAGGCAGTCGTCTTCGACCTCGACGGCCTCCTGCTCGACAGCGAGCAGGTCTGGGACGAAGTACGCGAGGCGATCACCCGCGAGCGCGGCGGCCGCTGGCACGAGCGTGCCCAGGCAGACATGATGGGCATGAGCTCGACGGAGTGGTCGCGCTACATGCACGACGAGCTCGGTCTGCACGAGCCGCCCGAGGAGCTCAACCGCATCGTGGTCGAGCGGATGGAGGACCGGTATCGGGAACGGCTTCCGGTCGTCGAGGGCGCCGTCGAGGCGGTGCGAAGGATCGGCGCACGCTGGCCGCTCGGCCTGGCTTCCTCGTCCAATCGCCCGCTGATCAACCTCGCGCTCGAGCTGATGGGCGCAGCCGACCTCTTCCGAGTCACGGTCTCGTCAGAGGAGGTCGAACGCGGCAAGCCCGCCCCCGACGTCTACCTCGAGGCGGCGCGAAGGCTCGGCGTTCGGCCCGAGAACGTCGTCGCGATCGAGGACTCAGCGAACGGGATCCGCGCGGCGAAGGCGGCCGGCATGCGTGTCATTGCGATTCCGAACCCGCACTTCCCGCCGCCGGACGACGTGCTCGCACAGGCTGATCTCGTACTCGAGTCGCTCGCCGAGCTTACCCCCGACGCCGTCGAATCAGCGTCATCCCGTCCCTGACGGTCAGCATCAGGCACTCGACCCGGTCGTCGGCGGCGACGTGCTCGTTGAAGCGTTTGATCGCCTGGGTGCTCTCGTCGCCGTCTTCCTCGAGCACGCGTCCAGACCAGAGCACGTTGTCGGCGACGATGAACCCCTGCTCGGACAGCTTCGGGAGCACGTTCTCGTAGTAGTCGATGTAGCTCTCCTTGTCCGCGTCGATGAAGACGAGGTCGAA
>JBKPFE010000027.1:0-2383 GCA_046728705.1 Actinomycetota bacterium | reverse complement strand
GCGTGGGTTCGGGCTGGCCGGGCTGCTGATCCCGCTCGTGTCGGTGCTCGCCGCGGTCACGCTGCTGCCGGTGCTGCTCTACTGGCTCGAGGACCGGCTCGACCGCGTCCGGCTCGTGCCGCGCAAGATCGTCGAGCGCCGGGAGGACAACGAGCGCAACTTCTGGGCCAGGCTCGCCGGGACGATCATGCGGCGCCCGCTCGTGTTCGCGGTCGGCACCACCGCGCTCCTGCTCGCACTCGCGACGCCGTTGACGGCACTGGAGCTCGGCCCCGGCTCGAACGAGGGCGTGCCGCAGAACCTCGAGGCCGTCAAGGGCCTGAACATCCTGTCCGGCGCGGTCGGCGAAGGCGCGATCTCGCCCACGAAGATCGTGATCGACACCGGCCGACCGGGCGGCGCGGGCGATCCGCGCGTCCAGGCGGCCAAGGAGCGGCTCGCGAGCCTGCTCCGCGGCGACGCGGAGATCGCCGAGGTCGTCGCCGCCGGGCCGCAGACGGTCGACCCGTCCCGCCGCTACCTCCACATCGACGCGATCGGCAAGCACGAGTACGGGCTGCCACCGGCGCAGGAGTTCGTCGACCGGCTGCGCGACGTGATCATCCCCGCGGCGGCGTTTCCGACCGGTGTGCAGGTGCTCGCGGGCGGCGGTCCGCCGTTCGGTGTCGACTTCCTCGACATGACCTACGGCGCCTTCCCCTGGCTCGTCCTCGCCGTGCTGCTGCTGACCTACCTCCTGCTCGTGCGAGCGTTCCGCTCGCTGCTGCTGCCGCTGAAGGCGATCATCCTGAACCTGCTCTCGATCGGGGCGGCGTACGGGATCCTCGTGCTCGCCTTCAAGCTGGGAGCGGGCGAGCCCTTCGGCCTCACCCAGTTCGACCAGATCGAGGGCTGGATCCCGGTCTTCCTGTTCGCGATGCTGTTCGGGCTCTCGATGGACTACGAGGTCTTCCTCGTCAGCCGGATGCGCGAGGAGTGGGACGCGACCCGCGACAACCGTCTGGCGGTGACGCAGGGCCTCGCCAAGACCGGCCGGCTCGTGACCGCCGCCGGGCTGATCATGTTCGCGGCGTTCATGGGCTTCGTCGCCGGCTCGATCGTCGGGCTGCAGCAGTTCGGGCTCGGCCTGGCGGCGGCGATCCTGATCGACGTGACGATCATCCGCGCGCTGCTCGTGCCGAGCGCGATGAAGCTCTTCGGCCGCTGGAACTGGTGGCTGCCGGAGTCGGTGGCGAAGATCGTGCGCGTGGAGCCGTCGCCGCTCGAGGGCTCCTCGACGCCGGCGCTCCGTCCGGCCGGGCGCTAACGGCCGCGCCGGCAAAGCCGGCATGGCCTCTCATGGTTGGCGCCGCCGAGTTGGCGCCTAGCGGAAGATCGCGATGAGGATGACGATCGCAAAGGCGAGCACGAGCAGGAGCGCCGCCCAGCGCATGAGCCGAAACGCACGCTGCTCTCCCGGCCCGGGGCCCGGTTCCGGCGTATAGGGATCGCGGCTTGGCGGCGGGCCGCCGAGGAGCTCCTCCTCGCCCTCGAACGACTCGTGCTGCGGCTGGCCTTCGGGCTCTATCTCGCTCATCGGCTCACACTAACCCTTAGCATCGTGCGCCGATGAAGGGCGTCATCCTCGCAGGCGGTAAGGGCACCCGTCTCAACCCGCTCACCCGCATTACGAACAAGCATCTACTGCCGATCTACGACCGTCCGATGGTGACGTTCGCGATCGAGGCGCTCGTCAACGCGGGTGTTACCGAGATCATGCTCGTGACGGGCGGGACCCATGCCGGTGAGTTCTTCCGCCTGCTGGGAAACGGCCACGATCACGGCATCGATCGCCTGTTCTACGCATACCAGGAGCAGGAGGGTGGCATCGCCGAGGCCCTGGGTCTCGCGGAACGGTTCGGACAGGGCGACAGGATCGTCGTGATGCTCGCCGACAACGTGTTCGAACGATCGATTCGACAACCGATCGAGAACTTCCAGCGCCAGCAACGCGGTGGCCGAATCGTGCTGGCGCGGCTCGAGAAACCGGAGCACCTCCGCCATCTCGGTGTTGCGGAGCTCGATGGCGATCGCGTCGTCCGCATCGTCGAGAAGCCCGAGCAGCCGCCGAGCGAGTACGCCGTCACCGGGGTGTACTTCTACGACGAGGCCGTCTGGGAGGTGATTCCGACGCTGAAGCCGTCCGGCCGCGGCGAGCTGGAGATCACCGACGTCAACAACTGGTTCATCGATCAGGGAACGATGGAGTACGACGTCGTCGAGGGCTTCTGGGGCGACGCGGGCGAGTCGATCGACGCCTACTACGCCGTCAACGACTTCGTCCGCGCCAACGGCGCCAATAAGTCGTGATCGAGGGAATCGAGGTCATCCCGCTACACCGCTT
>JBKPFE010000252.1:0-2586 GCA_046728705.1 Actinomycetota bacterium | reverse complement strand
TCCGATCGGAAACCTCGAGCACATGCTGATGCCGGCGATCGTGCTCGGGACCGGTCTGTCGGCGGTGATCATGCGGCAGATGCGCTCGGCGATGCTCGATTCGCTGGGCGCGGACTACGTGCGGACTGCTCGCGCCAAGGGTCTGAGTGAGTGGTCGGTCGTCGGCAAGCATGCGCTGCGGAACAGCCTGATCACCGTGACGACGGTGATCGGCCTCCAGCTCGGCGCGCTGATCTCGGGGGCGGTCATCACCGAGCAGATCTTCGGGATCGCCGGCTTCGGGCGCCTGACCGTCGACTCGATCGCTCAGCGGGATTACGCGCTCCTCCAGGGGGTCGTGCTCGTCGTTGCGGTGGGGTACGTCGTCGTCAACCTCCTCGTGGACCTCGCGTACTCGCTGATCAACCCGCGCATCCGCGTCTCCGGGACGTCGAGTTGAGCTATGTCGAAGCCACACCGCTCGGCGCGCGGGCGCGGCGGCGCCGGATCCTCGGCCGACGCTTCCTGCGCCGGCCGGCAGCCGTCGTCTCGCTGGTCATCGTCGTCGGCGCGATTGGAGCCGCGGTCTTCGCACGGTGGGTCGCCCCGTACGCGCCGGACCAGACCGATTTCGACGCACTACTCGCGAGTCCGTCGAGAGAGCATCTGCTCGGGACGGACGAGCTCGGCCGCGACACGCTGTCGCGGATCATCTGGGGCGCTCGCGCCTCGATCCAGGCGGGCTTCTTCGCGACCGTGCTGGCGATGGCGATCGCGGTTCCGATCGGCCTGATCGCCGGCTACTACCGGGGCTGGCTCGACACCGTGATCGCGCGCGTCACCGACGTCCTCCTCGCCTTCCCGTTTCTGATCCTCGCCGTCGGGCTCGCGGCGATCCACGGCCCCTCGTTGCTGAACGCGACGCTCGCGCTCGGCATCGCCGCCGTGCCTCCGCTCGTGCGGATCGCCCGCGGCGAGGTGCTCGCGCTCCGAGAGGAGGACTACGTCCGCGCGGCGATCGCGAACGGCGCCAACGACGCCGTCATCATCGGCCGGCACATCGTCCCCAACATGGCCAGCACGCTCCTCGTGCAGGCGACGGTGACGATTCCGGCTGCGATCATCGGCGAGGCAGTGCTGTCGTTCCTCGGCCTCGGCGTGCAGCCGCCGACACCCTCGTGGGGCGTGATGCTCAACGCGGCTCAGCCGTACCTCAGCGAGGCGCCGAGCCTGGCCGTCTACCCGGGGCTTGCGATCGTCATCGTGGCGCTTGCCTTCAACCTGCTCGGCGACGGCCTCCGCGACGTGTTCGATCCGAAGACGGAGCGGTGACAGAGCCACTGCTCGAAGTGCAGGACCTCTCGGTCCGATTCAACACGGACGATGGGGCCGTCCACGCCGTCGACCGCATGTCGCTTGCGCTGGCGCCGAGCGAGGTCTTGGGGATCGTCGGGGAATCCGGTTGCGGAAAGAGCGTGACTGCGCTGTCGATCCTCGGGCTGCTTCCATCGACGGCGACGGTCACGGGGAGCGCGCGGTTCGAGGGCGCGGAACTGCTCGGGGCGTCGCGGTCGCGGCTGCGCAAGATCCGCGGCCGAAAGATCTCGTTCGTCTTCCAGGAGCCGATGACCTCGCTCAACCCGGTACTCCGGGTCGGGAACCAGATCGAAGAGGTAGTGCGCGAGCACATGGATCTCCCCCGGCGTGCGGCCCGCGAGCGGGTGGTCGAGCTGTTCGACCTCGTGCACATTCCGGATCCGCTCCGGCGCGTCGACGAGTACCCGCACCAGCTGTCGGGCGGAATGCGTCAGCGCGTGATGATCGCGATGGCGCTGGCCTGCGATCCGAAGATCCTGATCGCGGACGAGCCGACGACAGCGTTGGACGTCACGATTCAGGCCGGGATCCTGGATCTGCTCCGCGAGCTGCGCGCGCGGCTGGGGACGGCGATCATCCTGATCACCCACAACCTCGGCGTCGTCGCCGACCTGGCTGATCGAGTGGTCGTCATGTACGCGGGCCGCAAGGCCGAGGAGGCGGCGGTCGGGGAGCTCTTCGCGCACCCGCAACACCCGTACACGATCGGTCTGCTCGGCGCCGTTCCCCGCGCCGGAGGAGCCCACAACGCCCGGCTGCAGGAGATCCCGGGCCGCGTGCCTTCGCTCGCCGAGCTGCCGGGGCACTGCGCGTTCGCCGACCGCTGCCCACGCGCGGATGAGCAATCGTGGTCGGAGGTCCCGGAGCTTCGCCAGGTCCGACCCGACCACGTCGTCGCCTGCTTCCATCCAGGAGAGCGATGACACCCGATGGGCAGCCGGTACTCGAGGTCGAGGAGCTCGTCAAGCACTTCACGCTGGGCCGTGGGGTCGGGAAGGGCGGGCGAGTCGTCCATGCCGTCGACGGCGTCTCGTTCTCGATCGGGCCCGGCGAGGTGCTCGGCCTGGTCGGCGAGTCCGGTAGCGGCAAGACGACGGTCGGCTACTGCGTCAATCGGCTCTACGAGCCGACGGCGGGGACGATTCGGCTCGGCGGCGCCGACATCACGCATCTCTCGCGACGCGCACTGCGTCCGCATCGCCGGCAGATGCACATCGTCTTCCAGGACCC
>JBKPFE010000110.1:0-10077 GCA_046728705.1 Actinomycetota bacterium | reverse complement strand
GGCGTTGGTCGCGATCCGATAGAGCCACCGGCGGAGCGAGGATCGGCCCTCGAACGCGCCGAGCCGTCGCCAGGCGCGAAGCATTGTCTCCTGGACGAGATCCTCGGAGTCGTGGAGCGAGCCGACCATCCGGTAGCAGTGCACCTGGAGCTCCCGCCTGTACGGGCCGGTCAGCTGCGCGAAGGCACGCTCGTCGCCGGCGCGGGCGGCCGCAAGGAGCGTCGCTTCGGCCGGATCGGCGCGTGATGGGAGCGGGACACTCATGCAGACGATCTAGACCCTAAAACGCCCCCGAATTCATCGATGAGTTCACGCGACGGAATGTGTCTAGTCGGCGTCCCGCTCGAAAGGAGCACCAGAATGCTGAGGATCGATAACGAGATCGTGATTGACCGCCGTCAGGAGGAGGTGTGGGCGATTCTGGGCGACCTTGGCGCGGTCACGCGCTGGGTGCCCGGCGTCACCTCCGCACGCATGGAAGGGATGCGGCGGATCTGCACGCTGGAGGAGGGCGGCGAGATCCACGAGGAGATCGCCGATTTCTCCGACGAGCGGCGGCGCTACCGCTACGAGCAGACCGTCCATCCCCTAGGCTTCACGCGCTCCGAGGGAGCCTTCGCCGTGGAGCCATACGGCGACGGCGGGGCGCGAATCGTCTGGAACGCCGAGCTCGAGTTCGCCGACCCCGCCCAGGAGACCCAGTTCCTGGGCATGCTCGAGCAGGGCTACGCGGCCGCGCTCGAGCGACTCAAGGAGTTGGTCGAGGGCGGCTGACTCACCGCCGTCGCAGGCCCCGCACGACCGCCTCCATCCCCTCGCGCGAGTTGTACGGATCGCTCGACGGCCGGCCGCCGCACGCGTAGCAGTAGGCCATGTTCACCGCGACGACGACCTCGTCGTAGTAGACGTGGGCGAGCCAGTGGTCGGGCTCGCCGTCGCAGCCCTGGCTGTAGCCGCCGTAGACCTCCGCGCGCCCGCCCTCGAAGCTCAACTCGCTGCGCCGGGCGCACTGCGAGCTCCAGATCATCCGGCCGAGGCGCGTCGTCTTGAACGTCCGCCACGCTTCCGGCTTCCAGAGGTCGAGGTTCACGCCGCCGCTGTCGCTCTGGTAGTCGATCTTGACCTCGTTGCCCGGGCCCTCACCGCGCAGATGGTCGGCCCGGTCGAGCTCGAGCTTCGGGAGCCCGGCGGGCTCGAACTCGCGCCCCAGCCAGTAGACGGGGATCGCGATCGCCGGGTCTTCGAGCCCGATCTCGCGATCGTCTTCCTCGACCGGGTCCGACGGCGTCTCGATTCGCTCCCGTTGCTTCGCGGCGAGATCGGCAGCGAACTCGTGACCGACCTTTCCGGAGAGACCTTCCTCGTAGACGGCGACGACCAGGCGGCCGTCGCGCCAAGCCTCGCCGGCGCCGAGTTGCTGCAGGCCGTTGGAGTCGAAGACGACCGCGTCTTCACTGCCTCGCTCGGTCGTGATCAAGATGCGGCCGAAGCTCGCGAAGAGGTGCTTCCGCAGCCCCCAGGCGCGTTTTGCGTCCTCGTCGGATTCGAACAGGAAGAGCGTGGTCTGCGCGACCCGCGGCGGGCCGCCCCACTCGCGCGCGAAGTCACCGAGACACCATCGCGGCCGGGCTTCGACCAGCAACTGGTCGAGCTCGGTTTCGCGGCCCTCGGTCGACCAAACGTCGCCGCAACCGCGGTCGTCGCCGTAGCGGAAGCCGGCAGGTAGGTCGCCGAGCCGAAGCATCATCGCGGCCGGCTCGGCGAGGTCCGGCTCGTCGTCGAGGGCGGAACTACCGCCGCAGCCGGCTAGGAGGAATAGCACGGCGGCGGCAAGGAGTTTCAAGCCAGGACGAGCGAGCCCGCAAAGGCCCGGCGCAGCTGAACGAACAGCGCCTCGAAGGCGAGAGGCGCCTGCAGCTGAAGCTCCTGAAGCTCGCGCCAGGTCTGCCGCACGAGCCCGGCGGCGGTCTCGGCGGCCGGAGCCCGCTCCGGCGACGCGTCCTCGCGCAGAGCGTCCAGATGATCGACGTGGATGGCGGCCCTCTCCGCCCCGACCGCGACGGCGACCAGGTCCCGGTACCACGCGCTCAACTCCTCGAGGGCGAGCAGCAGCTCCTCGCGCTCGGCGCCGCGAGCGGCCCGGCGGAGCCACTGCTCGGCCTCGCGGGCGGGAAGCTCCCGTCCCTCGAGCTCCTGCTCGGCCAGGGCGCGCGCCTGCCTGCCCCGCTCCGCGGCCGACTCGACCACGGCCTTGGCGGCCTCGGCCGGAACGAACGCCGGATCCCGGTAGGCCGATCTCGCGAGCTCGAGCAGCTCGGCCCGGCGCTCGGTCGCCTTCGGGTCGAGCAGGCGCTCGACGCGGTCGAGCCTGCCGGCGGCGACCCGAGCCAGCGCCGCCTCCTCGTTCGGGCTCAGGCCCGGTGCCCGCTCGGCGATCGCCGTCCGGATCGCCTTCTCCGACAGCCGTCGGAACAGGACGGGCTGGCAGCGCGAGCGGATCGTCTCGGGCAGTGGCCCGACGTCGTCGGCGACGAGCACGATCACGGCGTACGGCGGCGGCTCCTCGAGGTCTTTGAGCAACGCGTCGGCCGCCTCGTCGTTCATCAGCTCGGCGCCGAAGATCAGGTAGACCCGCCGCCCGGCTTCGAACGGGCGCATGTGGAGATCGCGGCGAAGCTCGCGGATCGCGTCGATGCGGATCTGGTCGCCGAGCGGCTCGAGGAGGTAGAGGTCCGGATGCGACCGTCGGGCAACGCGGTCGTGCTCGCCGAGGAGCTCGGCCGCGAAGGCGACCGCCGCGGCGCGCTTGCCCACGCCGGCCGGCCCATGGAAGAGATACGCGTGCGCCGGACCTTCCTCCAGCGCGGCACTCAGCAGCCGCTTGGCCTCAGCCTGCTCCGGCACGTTGCTGAACGTGCTCACGGACCTCCTTTGCGATCTCTTCGACCGGTCGGCTCGCGTCGATGGCGACGATGCGCTGCGGAAACAACTCGACGAGCTGACGGTAGCCGTTGTCGACGACCCTCAGGAACGCGTCGCCCTCGCGCTCGATTCGATCCCGCGCCGCCGCCGAGCGCTTCCGCGCCTCCTCGATGTCCAGCAGAAGCAGGAACGTCACGTTGGGGAGGATCCCCCGGATCGGCTCAACGTTGAAGGCGAGCACGCGCTCGACGCCCAGTCCCCGCGCGATCCCCTGATAGGCGAGCGACGAATCGAGGTAGCGGTCGCAGACCACGTCCGAGCCTTCCGCCAGCGCGGGCCCGATCACGCGCTCGACGAGCTCGGCCCGGGACGCGGCGAAAAGCGCAGCCTCCGTCCAGGGAGCCATGTCGTCGCCGTCGAGCAGCAGCTCGCGGACGCGCTCCCCGAGCGGCGTGCCCCCCGGCTCTCGCGTGATGACCACGTCGCGCCCCTCTTGCTGGAGCCAATCCCGCAGCAGGTCGGCCTGGGTCGACTTGCCGGATCCGTCGACGCCCTCGAAAGTCACCAGCACTGGCGGGAGGATAGTTACGGCTCCGGGCGAAAAAGGCGTCCGCCGTGGAGCAGCCTGTCCCAGTCGAGGCCCTCGTCCGTCCTTGGCGCACCGCGACGCTCGTCGCCAGCGCCGTCGCTGCCGTCGAGCTCGTGATCATCTTGGTCGCTGGGGTGGTGCTGGTCGGCAAGCCGCTGACCGAGAAGATGCGGGACGCCGCCCGGGACCGGACGCTCGGCATGCCCGCGCCCGCTCCGGCGAAGAAACCGAAGATCGCCTCGTCGGTCCCCCGCCTCAAACGAGTGGAAACGGCAGTGATGGTGCTGAACGGAAACGGAGTTCCGGGCGCCGCCCACGAGGCCGCCGCGCGCGTGCGGGCGCGCGGCTACTCGATCGGCGAGATCGGGAACGCGAACCGGACGGACTACATGCGCGCCGTTGTCATGTACCGGCCCGGGTACCGCGGCGAGGCGCTGCGGCTCGCGCGTGACCTCCGAATCAAGATCGTCGGCCCGCTGGACGGCCTGCGCACGCGCGACCTGATGGGCGCGCATCTCGCCCTCGTTGTCGCTTAGAGCCTCTAACTGAGCAATCCCTGGATCTGAAACGCGAACGGGCGGCCCGGAGGCCGCCCGTTGCACTAGCCGGTGAGCGCGTTCTAGCGTGCCGGCAGGAGGAGCACCTTGTTGATGACGTGAATCGTTCCGTTCGATGCCGCGATGTCCGTCTTCACGACGCGAGCGGAGCGGTTGAGGAAGACGTTCCCGCCACGAACATTGATCCGCACGGAGGGCCCTGCGAGGGTCTTGGCGGAGCGGAGCCCAACCACCTGGGCGGCCTTCACGTCGCCCGGGACGACATGGTAAAGAAGCACTCGGCGAAGCTGTGCGCGGTTGCGAAGCAGCTTGTTCAACGTCGGCTTCGGCACCATCTTGAAGGCGGCGTCCGTCGGTGCGAACACGGTCAGCTTCGTCTGGCCTGTCAGAGCGCCGGCCAGGCCCGCGCGCTTAGCGAGCATGACGAGCGTCTTGAACTGGCCTGCCGCGACTGCGGTCTGGACGATGTTCTTCGAGGCTGCCGGCTCTTCGGCCGGCGCTGCCGCGCTCGTCCCAGCGGCCGCGAAAGCGGCGATCGCAAGGAGGGAGGCAGTGAGGATTGCGACGAAGAGCTTGGTCATCGTGGTTCTCCTTTCGACTAAGCGGTTGTGACTTGTGGATTGCGGCTCCAGCGACGTCGAATGGCGCCCTGTTGAGCTACCTGATAGGCGGCAGCAAGCCCGACCAGGCCGTAGACGACACGGCTGACCGCGTTCGTCTCGCCGAACTCGAGGCCGACGAGCGCGGCCACGAGGTCGAACTCGGCGATCGAGACGAGGCCCCAGTTGATCCCGCCGACGACCAAAAGGACTGCCGCGAGAATGTCGATGTTCTTCACTACTTACTCCTTTCTGTACAGGATTTGTAGAGAGATTGTACAGCACCCGGCCGGCTTGTCAAGTGTTCGTACAATGTCTGTAGAATGCAGCTATGGAAGCCGGAACCGAACAGCTCCGAATCGGTGAGCTGAGCCGACGAACAGGTGTCCGGCCGGAGCTTCTGCGTGCTTGGGAGCGCCGCTACGGGCTACTCCGCCCGAGCCGCACCGATGGGGGATTTCGCCTCTACTCCCCGGCGGATGAGCGGCGGGTGTCCCTCATGCGCTCGCACTTGCAGCATGGAATGTCCGCCGCCGAGGCAGCCCGACTCACCCTGACGGAGGCGGACGGCGACGGCCGCGCTCAGGACGAACCAATCCTGCAACGCCGGGCCCAGGAGCTTCGCGAGGCACTGAACGACCTCGACGAGAGCGCCGCGCAGACCACACTCGACAGCGTCCTGGCGGAGTTCTCGCCCGAGACAGTGCTCGCGAACCTTGTGCTGCCGTACCTGCGCGAGCTCGGTGAGCGCTGGGCGAGGGGCGAAGCGTCGGTAGGCCAGGAGCATTTCGCCAGCCAACTCCTCCGAGGCAGGCTGCTCGGCCTCGCGAGAGGTTGGGATCGCGGCGCCGGGCCGCGTGCTCTGCTGGCCTGCGCTCCAGGCGAGCAGCACGACCTCGGGCTGATCGCGTTCGGCCTTGCCTTGCGGGCTCGAGGCTGGCGCATCACTTATCTCGGCCAGGACACGCCACTCGAAACGCTTGCCGAGACGTCCCGCTCGCTCGGGCCCCAGGCGATCGTGATCGCGGCCGCCTCGCCGGATCGCCTCTCGCACTCCGGAGCTGAGCTGCGCCGCCTGGCGAACACCGCAAAGGTGTGGCTCGCCGGGCCAGGAGCCTGCGCGGCGCTCGCCAAGGAGGCGCGTGCTGCGTTCCTCGACGTAGACCCCTTGACCGCAGCGGACCGCGTTGCCACTACGAGACCTGAAGTGCCAAACCGCTGAGCAGCGTCGCCTCCTCATGAGTCACGCCTCGAAACTCGTGACGTCCCACGAGAGCGGGGCCGTCGCCGGACCGGTCGTCGAGCCGTCGCCACGTGGGGCGGAGACGCTTGCGGCAAGCTACTGGCGTGAGGTCGAGGCGACGACGCGCCGCCTCGTGCAAGCAGACGCCGTGGACGGGCACATCGACGTTCGGCTACTGGGTCGAGGCCCCGCCCTCATCAGGCTCGGCCCCCCAGCCGTCCTCGCCAATCTCGCGTCCGTCACGTGCACGTATCCCATCGTCGGCGGGCTTCTGGTCGGCCGGCCCGGCGGAACGCTCGCGCTGGAGCAGGTGAACGGCGACCCGGTCGTCCTGCGCTCGACACTGACGGAGTACGTCCCCAGGCTCGCGGGCACGCTCTATTTCCAGGTGCAGGCACGACTGCATTCGCTGATCAGCCGCCGCTACTTCGCGCGCCTCGGCCGAGACGCGCAATGAAGGTTGCTGTCTTTGGTGCGACCGGCACGATCGGGACTGCTCTCCTACCCGCCCTGACGCGCTCGCATGACGTCGTGGCGGTGTCGCGACGTGAACAGAAGGCAGACGGCGTGACGTGGTTGAGGGCCGACGCGAGCGACGCCGAATCCGTCCGCGGGGCGCTCGAAGGGGTTGATGTCGCCTACTACCTCGTGCACTCGCTCGGCACGCGTGACTTCGAGGGGCGCGATCGCGAGGCGGCGAGGACTGTCGCCGAACAGGCCGCGCGGGCCGGGCTCAAGCAACTCGTCTACCTGGGCGGCCTCGGCGACGATTCGCCTGAGCTGTCTACGCATCTGCGGAGCCGGCTCGAGACCGAACAGGAGCTCGCCGCTGGCGCCGTCCCGTTGACGACACTCCGGGCCGCAATCGTTATCGGCCGCGGAAGCGCCGGCTTCGAGACGATCGTCGCGCTCGTCGACCGTCTGCCGGCAATGGTTTGTCCGCGCTGGGTCGGCGTACGGACTCAGCCGATCGCCCTCGCAGACGTCGTCGAATACCTCGCCGGGGTTTGCGGCCATCCCCAAGCGATCGGCGAAAGCTTCGACATCGGCGGGCCGGAAGTGATGACCTACAGGGAGATGATCGAGCGGATTGGAGCCGAGCGCGGCAAGCGGCCGCTGATCGTTGAGGTTCCCGTACTCACACCCCGGCTCTCGTCGTACTGGCTCCACCTCGTGACGCCGGTGAAAGCCTCGGTCGCCCGCCCGCTCATCGAAGGGTTACGTAACGAGACCGTCGCTAAGGACGAGCGCATCCGGGAGCTGCTCCCTCTCGAGCCCACGCCTTTCGACGTAGCGGCGCGAGCCGCGCTCGACGACTAGTTCGCGATTGGCGCGCTGCTCGGCGTGCTCGTGTTCGCGAAAAGGCTCCTTAGAACTCGAACCGAATGAAATGAAGGGGGTTTGCAGCGTGCTGGCGCATGCCCGCGCCATCGAACGTCACGCCAACGTCGGAAGCGCCGCCGTCGCTTCGACCATGAGCGCCCTCACGATGTCGGCAGCGGGGTCGCTCGTGCGAACGAGCCCGGCGGACTGGCCGGCGTAGAGCGCCATCGCCTCGAGGTCACCCTCCATCCCGCGTAGCGGCATCATGTCGTCGTAGCGCACGAACGTTCGGCCGTCGCTGGCGGTGGCGACGACGTCGCCCTCTCCCGGACGCCTTGGCGCTCGTGGAGAGCCAGCCTCCTCCCAGTCCGTCATGGTCGAGTTAAGGAGAGCCCGATGCGGCGCGTTCGGCCAGCCGCCGTCGAAGCAACCGGTGTGGACGGCATCATCCCCGCTGGACTCGAGCACCCGGCGGCGGTAGACGTCGTGCGTGGACGCCTCGGTCGCAGTGAGAAATCGTGTCCCCAGCCAGCCCGCTTGCGCACCGAGCGTGAGCGCGGCCGCGAGTCCGCGTCCGTCTCCGATCCCGCCGGCGGCGACAACGGGCACAGGCGCGACCGCATCGACGACCGCAGGCGTGAGCGCCATCGTCGTCACCCGACCGGTGACATGGCCGCCCGCCTCCCAACCTTGGGCTACGACCACATCGACGCCAGCAGCCACGGCCCGTTGAGCCTCGTCCACCGTCCCGACCGTGTGGAAGTGCAGAGCCCGGCCGCTCTGGATGCGGTCGCTCGCCGCGTCCGGATCACCCCAGAAGGTCGAGACTATCGGTACGCGCTCGTCAAGGCATGCCTCCAGTAGATCGGCGATCGGGAACGCAAGGACGAGGTTGACCCCGAACGCTCGGTCGGTCAGTTCCCGGACGCGGCGCACGCGCCGGACTGCCTCGTCGACGGACACCCACGTGAGCGCGAGCATCCCGAGCGCGCCCGCTTGCGCTACGGCAGCGACGAGCTCAGGCGTGGATGCCGAGCCGATCGGCGCCTGAACGATGGGCACGTCGATCCCCAGCCTGTCGCACAACGGCGTCCGGAGAGCAGCACTCATAGCTCGAGTCTACGAACTCGTCGATCAGACGAGTTTCCAGCCTTCTGAAGCAGACGAGGCAGCAGGCGATAGCGAGGAAGGCGTCATGGATCTCGGCGCGACGGTCGAAGCGGACGACCAGCCGCTTGAAGTGGTGAAGGTGAGCGAAGGGCGCTCGACGACCCAGCGGACGCGTCCGAGCCCGGAGCCGTGCTCGGTCTTGCGGCGAGTGATCACCGGCTTGACGCCCGTGCGCGGACGAGGCGACGGTGCGCGTCGTGGTCGTAGCCGCGGTCCGCAACGACCGCGTCTGGGCGGCAACGAGGTCTGCCGACCGCGCCGCGTCTGGCTCTATCAACCGGGCTCGGGCCCGTCTCAGAGCTCCCATTTTCGCTCGCACATGGCTCGAGTCGCAGAAGGCGTGCTCGAGCTCGCCCGCCGCCTGCAGCTCGGAGAGCAGGAGCTGGTGCAGCCTCTCCCAACCCCGGCCCGCTGCCACTCTTCAAGGCGCCGGTAGCAGGTCGAGCCCGAGCCGAAGCCGAGCTCGAGCGGCAGATGCCGCCAGGCGATCCCCGTGTGCAGGACGAACAGAATCCCCTGCCGCGCCTCCCGGTCAGGAAAGCGCTTGCGACCCGGAAAGCGGAAGCGCCGTTCCACCTTCGGCAGTAAGGGCTCGATTCGCTCCCAGGGCGAATCCGAGACGATCCACGGCGCAACGGCCATCGGCACCCCTTCTCGGCTTGACGACGGATGCCGAGGCTTCGTCGTCAGAGGGACGGGTCCCTTGATTGAATCGAGTTCTTAGAGCCTGAAGAGCACGTAGCGACCGTTCGAGATTTGCGCCGGGCCGTTTCCGACCGCTACGCGGAAAGCTGCCTCGGTCGCAGGCGCCGCTTGCCCGAGCGCGGCGCGGTCGAGCAGGACTCCCGCGAACCCCTGGCGGCGCGCGGCTGAGACGACCTCGGCGGCGGGCTTCCCGGCAACCGTCGCCGCCCAGTCGTCAGAGCGCCCCCGCATCGCGCCCCAGCTCCACCGCAGCTCCTCGTCGGCGTGCAAGTACGCCTTCGCCGGCTCGTACCCGCCCATGAACGCACCCTGCGGCGGTTCCGGGAAGGGCTCGTACGGAACCTGGACGACCATGGCGCCGCTCGGCAGCTGGTCGTCGAGCCTGGAGAAGAACGCATCGTCCGCGCGCCACGCCGCCTCCATGGCGTCGTAGGCAGGAACGTACGCCTTCGTCGTCTGGTCGTAGACGCCGACGGCGAGCACGCCGGCGAGCAGCGCGGCGAAGACCGGCCCTCGAACTCGCCGCTCGAGTTGGCCCAAGAGGAGGGCGACGGCGGCGAGGGAGAAGAACGCGATGAAGAGCGAGAGCCGGTTCCAGGATCGGATCTGGGGCCACACGACGGCGAGGAACGTCGAGAAACCGCCCGTCGTGGCGATCAGGACGGCGACGACGGTCAACACCGCCAGGCCCGCGTGAAGACCGAGTCGGTAGCGGCGCCCCGCCCCCGCAGCGGCGGCCACCGCCACCCCGACCAACCACAAGAACCCGAGCGAGGCGACGAACCCAAGCGTCGCCGACCGCGCTTCCGTCTGCGGGATCTGCGCCGCGTACTCGTCCTTCCACCGGGCGAGTGCGCCGATCCTGTGCCCGTCCACCGGCAAGAGCAGGTTGGTCAGGCGGAGGCTGTAGTTCTCGCTCTCGAACCAGTACCGCTTGGCCACCTCGTCGTTCGTCCCGTTCGCGGCGCG
>JBKPFE010000103.1:0-2545 GCA_046728705.1 Actinomycetota bacterium | reverse complement strand
GGATCCTCTCTGCGGCCGCCGACCGCCGCGAGCAGCTGTTGATGAACCGTCCCGGCGTCGCGGAGGCGCTGCGCCTGGAGGAGCTTGTCGAGCTGCTCGGCGACGACCGGACGCCGCTGCTCGTGATGGAGCTGGCGGGAGGCCTCGAGCGGACGATCGACGGGATCGCCGAAGGCGGCCGGATCGTGCTGGGACACCCGAAGACACGCGAATCGATGCGCGCGGGCCTCGCGATGTACTTCGCCACGCTCGACGACGACTGGCTGATGGACGTCGCGGCAAAGATCGTCGACGCGCTGGCGCTTGATCACTTCTTCAACATCCAGCTCGTCGGCGACAAGGTGATCGAGATCAATCCCCGGATCTCGACGATCGTCTACCAGGAGGATCTGAACCTCCCCTGGCTCGGCGTCAAGCACGCATTGGGCGAGATCTCGGCCGAGGAGCTGGCGTCGTATCGGGAGCGGGTGCGGCCGACGCGGCGGGCGCTGCGCTACTTCGACCAGGTCGAGTGGGACGACCCCTCCGGGTAGCCTCGCGCCCCTGGCCGGCAGCGGCTCCCGCCGGGCGGAGCCCGGCTTCGCCGCCGCCTCGCCCCAGGAACGCGAGGTGAGAGTCATCCACACCCCGCTGAACGTGGCGGGGATCCCCTGGACGAACGTGCAGGCGCTGCGGCGGAAGGGCGTCGACGCGAAGCTCGTCGTCGTCGAGCGGCAGAAGCTCCATCCGGAGGCGGATTGGTCGCTCGACCGGCCCGCCGGCTTCTGGGGCCGGCAGGCGGTGCAGTGGCCGGCGTTCCTGCGCCTGCTGCCAAAAACGGACATCTTCCACTTCTACTTCGGGTGGACGCTCGTCCCGCGGCGCGTGCAGTGGCCGCTGCTGAAAGCGGCGCGGAGGAAGTCCGTCCTGCATTTCCTTGGCTCGGACATCCGCGGCAAGGCGCCCGAGCAGCTCGCCTACGCGCGGGGCGCGGATGCGCGGATCGTCGGCTCCTACGACGCGCTTCGCTGGGTGCCGGACGCGCACGTCGTGCCGCCCGGGCTCGACCTGCGCGACTACACGCCGGTGCCGTCGGAGGATCGTCGGCGGCCCGTCGTGCTGCACGCGCCGTCGTCGCGGAGCCGCAAGGGCACGGAGCACGTCATCGCCGCTTGCGAAGGGCTCTACGTCGACCTGGACATCGTCGAGGGGTTGCGCCACGACGAGGCGCGGCGCCACTACGAACGCGCCGACATCGTCGTCGATCAGCTCAACGCCGGGTGGTACGGAGTCTTCGCGCTCGAGGCGATGGCGCTCGGGAAGCCGGTGCTCGGCTACCTGCGCGAGGAGGCGGTACGCGAGACGGAGAGCGGGCTGGGCGTCGAGGTTCCCATCGTCGCGGTTACGAAGGAGACGTTGCGCGAGCGGATCGCCGAGCTCGCGGCCTCGGCCGACGAGCGGCGCCGGATCGGCGCCGCGTCCCGCGCGTACGTTGAGCACGTGCACGACGCAGACAAAGGCGCCGACCGCCTAACCGCGATCTACCGCTCGCTGTAGTCGTGCGCCTCCATGTTTACGAGCCGGCGGCGAGAGGCAAGGAACCGACTACATGGACCGGCTGACCGAGAAGCGGATCGCCCGGAACGACGCGACCTTCCGGGAAGCGAACGAGCAGATCGGTGCTGCGGCCGGAATTTACGGCATCGAGGAGGCGGTCCCCTTCATCTGTGAGTGCGCTGATCCGGCGTGCTCGGAGATCGTCCTGCTCGAGCTACGGCAGTACGAGGAAATCCGGGCCGACTCCCGCCATTTCTTCAACGTCCCTGGCCACGAGGACGCAGCGCACGGGGCGGCCGTCGTAGTCGAGAAGCGCGACGGCTACGTGATCGTCGAGAAGGTCGGCCACGCCGGCGAGGTGGCCGAGGCCCTCGATGAGCGAAGGGCCGTCGAGGGACAGGGACAAACGGCTGCTTCCGAGGAGTAAGTTGTGCGGGACGATGGACGAACGCGAACGGCGCATCGGGCTCAATGAAGCGGTCTTCCGTGAGGCCAACGAGCGCATAGAGGACCTCAATCAGTCGTTCGCGACGATCACGGACGAGCTGGTGCTGGTGTGCGAGTGCGGCGACGGCAAGTGTGTCGACAAGATCTCGATGAGCCCGGCCGCGTACGAAGAGCTCCGCGCCGATGCCACCCACTTCGCGATCGTTCCCGGCCATGAAATCTCAGACGTCGAGCAGGTCGTCGCACGGCGAGACGGCTACCACGTGGTGAGGAAGAACCAAGGGATTCCTCGCCGCATCGCCGAGCTAACAGATCCGCGCTAGGAACTACCGCGTCTTAGCGCACGGTTCGGTTTCCGTAAGGTCTCGCACACATGAGGCTCCTCTTCGTTTGATCGCCCGACGCCTGGGTAGATCGAGTCGAGCGAGGCTCACGAGAGCCTAAGCACCGAGGGAGGGGTCCATGGCGACGCCTGAGGCAGGTTGAGCAGGCCCGCCGCGGCGAACGGCGGCGGCAGCGGCTGGGAAGCTGCCGCTGCCTTCGCTGACGCCGCGCCCCACGA
>JBKPFE010000291.1:0-1795 GCA_046728705.1 Actinomycetota bacterium | reverse complement strand
CCTCGGGATCGCGTACGCGGTTAGCGACGAGATCCACCAGCACTTCGTCTCAGGGCGACACGGCGCGCCGCTGGACGTCGCAATCGACGCCGTCGGCGTCGCGGTCGGCGTCTACGTGGGAACACGGTGGCGGCGAGCCTCGCCGACTCGGTAACTACCATTCCCGGCGTGGACAGGCCGAAAGACGTCGGAGACCGACAGCTCGACGCCCTGCTCGAACGCCTCGACCGGCTGACGGCTGAAGTGCACGGCCTGAACCGGCGGCTCGACAGCGGCGAGAACCTCGCCCCGATCGTCCGAGAGCTTGCGCTGCTGAACGACTCGCTCCAAGCGCTGGCGTACGCCTCATTGGGCCAGCAAGGCCCGCAGATTCGCCGGCGCAGAGCGGGCTAGCTGTACTGACCACACAGGTGTGAGACGCGGCTGATCGGAGGTCGGGCTCCGAGCGAACCATGCGGCCGATGGCGGTTGTACCACCTTAGGTAGCCGGAGAGCGCTCGCGAGCGGTGGGCGCTCGTGCGGTAGGCGAAGCGGTACGCCCACTCGCGCAGGAGCGTCTTGATCAGCGCTTCCGCCTTGCCGTTCGTCCACGGCGAGTAGGGCCTCGTGTAGCGTCGCTCGATCCCGAGCTGCGCGCAGGCTCCGCGCCAGCAGTGGGAGTGGTAGGCCTTGGCGTTGTCTGTCAGCACGCGCTCACACACGATCCCCTGCGCGCGATACCAGGAGAGCGCACGCTCGAGGAAGGCGACGCAGGCGTCCTTGCGCTCGCTCGGGAGCAGCTCGCAGTAGGCCAGCCGGGAGTGGTCGTCGACTGCGACGTGCAGGTACTGCCAGCGGGCGCCGCGGCTTCTGACCGAGCGGTCACCGTGGATGCGTTTGCCCGCCGCCCAGAAGCGACCGAGCTTCTTCGTGTCGACGTGCAAAAGCTCGCCAGGACGAGCTCGCTCGTAGCGTTTCCCGTGCTCGCGGCCGGGCCGGGGCAGGCGCGAGCAGCCAGCGCGGCGCAGGACCTTGTGAACGGTCGAGGCGGGACGCTCGACGACGACCGCGATCATGGCCGGGCCGGCGGCAAGCTCCGCCCGCCAGTGCAGGATCTCGCGCTCGGCCTGCGCGGACAGCCGTCGCGGCTGGTGTCGTGGGGTGCAGGGGCGATCGGCGAGCGCCGGCCAGCCGCCCTCTCGGTAGCGCCGCCAGAGCCGGTAACCGGTGGCTCTGCTCGCTCCGCACGCGCTGGCCGCCGCCTGCGGGCTCAGTCCTTCCACGATCAGGGAGACAAGCCGACAGCGCGACTCGAACGAGAATCGCATCCGCTTGGGCGGGCACACTCGATCATGCATCTGGGCCTCCTGTGCGAGCCGGGTCTTGGTCGACCACAAGGCTCGCCGGAGGCCCGGACGCGATCAGCCGTCTCGAAGGTGTGTGGTTAGTCCAGCTAGCTCCGACGCCGGGCGAACTTCCTCTACTCCCCCTTGTCGCGTAGAGCGCTCTCGGTCGGATAGAGCACGACGTTGCGCGGCACGAGATTCATCGTGCCGTTCTGCAGCTCGTTTCGCTAGGCCTTCAGCTTCTCGCGGACGAGCTCGTTGACGACCCGCGGATCGGCCTTCCCCTGAGTCTCCTTCATCACCTGGCCGACAAAGAAGCCGAGCAGGCCTTCTTTCCCGCCGCGGTAGGCCTCGACCTGGCCGGGGTTGGCGGCCAGGATCCGCTCGACGATCGGCTCGAGCTCGGCCGTGTCGGCGACGAGACCGTCCCCGAGGTACCGCTCGGCGGTAAAGCCTGGATCGCCGCTGGC
>JBKPFE010000018.1:0-7241 GCA_046728705.1 Actinomycetota bacterium | reverse complement strand
GAACTCGAACAGGGGATCGCCCGGGAAGTACATCTGCGTCACCAGGCGGTTCGTGAACGCACGGCCGAAGAGCGAGAGATGAATGTGCGCCGGGCGCCACGCGTTCGGATGGTTGCGCCACGGATACGCACCGGGCTTGACCGTGACGAAGCGGTAACGCCCATCGTCGTCGGTGAGGCAGCGTCCCGCTCCCGTGAAGTTCGGGTCGATCGGAGCAGGGTGCCGGTCGACCTCGTGGCGGTACCGGCCGGCGGCGTTCGCCTGCCAGATTTCGATCAGCGTCGACCGGACCGGGTGTCCGGCGGAGTCGGTGACTCGGCCGGTGACGATGATCCGCTCTCCCAGCGGCTCGCCCTCGTGCTGGCGCGTGAGGTCGTGGTCGAGCTCGCCGACCGACTCGTCGCCGTAGACCGGGCCGGTCAGCTCCGAGAGCGTGTGCGGCAGGAGTAACAGTGGTCGCTTCGGCGCGCGCAGCTGCGTGGAGCGGTAGTCGGGATACAGGTACGGCGGGTGCGGCCCCTCGCCGTCACGAACGGTCTCGAGCATCGACATGGCTCGGTTCATGAACGGACAGTGTCCTCATTCGCGGGCTTCAGTGCGCGGAGTGCCTGCAGCTCCTCAGCGGTCGGCGGCCGCCCGAGCCGCAGGTCCGGCGCGACGCGAAGCTCCCACCCGGTCGCCTCGTGCGCCTCGTCGACGCTGGCATCCGGATGGAGCTCGGTGAAGACGAGCTCCCCCGTTTGGCGGTCCGGCTCGAGCACGCCGAGGTCGGTGACGACGCAGGTCACGCCGGAGCCGCCCGAGCCTCGGGGCCTGCCGACGCTCGTGAGGAAGTCGAGCCGCTCGACGAACGCGCGGGGCGTCTGCCGGAGCATCACGAACGTCTCCCGGCACCAGGCGGCGATCTCGGGAGCGCCGCCCGCTCCGGGAAGCCTCACCTTCGGTCGGGCGTAGTCGCCGATGACCGTGCTGTTCAGGTTGCCCTGCGCGTCGATCTGCGCCGCGCCCAGGAAGCCGACGTCGATCCAACCGCCCTGGAGCCAGTAGCTGAAAATCTCGGGCACGGAGACGACCGCGTCGGCCGTCTCGGCGAGCTCGCCGTCGCCGATCGAAAGCGGCAGATGAGCCGGCTTCGCTCCGATCGCGCCGCTCTCGTAGATCAAGACGCAGTCCGGTGCGTGCGTCGCCCGCGCGAGGTTGGCGGCGCGGCTCGGAAGCCCGATCCCGACGAAGCAGACCGTGCCGTTGCGAAGCCTGCGGGCGGCGGCGACGGCCATCATCTCGTCGGCGGTGTAGGTGACCGTCTCGAGCTGGGTCATACCGCCGCCGCCTCGGGCTCGAGCACATGGCGCTGCATCCACTCCCGGAAACGGTCGCGGTCCCGGCTGATCTCGTCCCACCGGACGTAGAACGCGTTGTCCCGGTCGTAGTAGCCGTGCGCGTAGGACGGGTGGGCGCCGCCGGGCGCGACCGCAACGGCAGTGATCGTCCAGGCAGGCAGGAAGACGGCGTTCGCGCGCGGCTCGAGCCGCGGGACGATTTCCTCGACGGTGACGATCGACCGGCTCGACCCGAGGACGACCTCCTTCTGGATGCCGCTGATCCCCCAGAGCTGCACGTTGCCGGCCTCGTCGGCCTGCTGGGCGTGGACGATGCCCACGTCCGGCCGGATCGCAGGTACTGCAGCAACCTGCTCGCCGGTGAAGGGGCAGGTGATCCACGCGACCCTCGTCCGCTCGGCCAGGTTCGTTCCCTCGTAGCCGCGAACGATGCCGAACGGGAGCTTCGCTGCTCCCGCTGCATAGGCGGCCGCCATGCCGGCGTGCGAATGCTCCTCGAGCTCGAGCGGCGCCGGCCAGTCGTGCTCGACGGCGTCGCGTAGCCGGTGGAGGGAACCCACGCCGGGGTTCCCTCCCCACGAGAAGACGAGCTTGCGCGCGCAGCCCATCCCGATCAACTGGTCGTAGATCACGTCCGGCGTCATGCGCACGAGCGTGAGCTCGCGCCGCTCCTGCCGGATCAGCTCGTGCCCGGCGGCATGTGGGATCAGGTGGGTGAAGCCCTCCAGCGCAACGACGTCGCCGTCGTGCACGAGCTCCCGAACCGCGTCGGCGAGCGGGACGATCTCGGCCATATCTCCGTGCCTAGAAGGGGAAGGGATGCGTACCGCTCTTCACCGTCACCCAGCGGAGCTCCGTGAACTCATTGATCGCGGCCGTCCCGCCGAACCGGCCGAACCCGCTCTCCTTGACGCCGCCGAACGGCATCTGCGGCTCGTCGGCGACCGGCTGGTCGTTGACGTGGACGATCCCGGACTCGATCTGCTGCGCGAGCGCGAACCCCCGATCCGGATCCGACGTGATGATCCCGGCCGACAGCCCGTACGTCGTGTCGTTCGCGCGCGCGACCGCCTCCTCCGCGCTTCCGACCACCTCGATCCCCGCGACCGGGCCGAACGTCTCCATCCGTGCGAAGTCCGAGTCCTCCGGCACGTCGGCCAGGAGCGTCGCCTGGTAGACGGGCCCCTCGGCCTCCCCCCCGGCAAGCACCCTCGCGCCCTTCGCGACCGCGTCGTCGACGCGGCTCTTCACGTTCGCGACCGCAGCCTCGGTGATGAGCGGGCCGATGATCGTGTCGTGCTTCTTGGGATCGCCGCTTTTCAGGGCCTTGGTCTTTTCGACGAGGCGCTCGACGAAGGAGTCCGCGATCGGCTGCTCGACGATGATCCGCCGCGCCGACATGCAGATCTGACCCTGGTGCAGGAACGCCCCGAAGGCGGTGGCGTCGACCGCGTAGTCGAGGTCGGCGTCGGCGAGCACGATCAACGGGTTGAGCCCGCCCAGCTCGAGCACGACGCGCTTGAGGTTGCGGCCGGCGGCCTCGGCGACCCGGCGACCGGTCTCGGTCGAGCCGGTGAAGTTGATCACGCGAACGAGCGGGTTCTCGGCGAACTCGTCGCCGATCGGGCCGGCCTCGCCGGGCGCGTGCGTGACGATGTTCAGAACACCTTCGGGGAGACCGGCCTCGCTGAAGATCTCGCCCCAGAGCAGTCCGCCGGTGTAGGGCGACAGCTCGGAGGGCTTGAGCACGACGGTGTTGCCCAGCGCCGTCGGCGCGGCAATCGAGCGCGCTGACAGGATCAGCGCCGCGTTCCAAGGTGCGATCGCGCCGACCACGCCCACCGGGCGGCGAATGCCCATCGCGAAGGCGCCGGTGTCCGACGGGATGATCTCGCCCATCGGCTGGTAGCCGAGCGAGGCCGCCTGACGGAAGAGCCCGGCGACGAACTGGAGCTGGAACATCGCGAAGCCGAAGGTGGAGCCGGTCTCGCGGGTCAGCAGCGAGGCGATCTCCTCGAGCCGCGAGTCGAGGAGGTCGGCCGCCTTGAGGAAAATTCGCTGGCGCTTGGCGGGCGGCGTCTGCGACCAGTCCGGGAATGCCTTCGCCGCCGCCTCGATCGCCCGTCTCGCGTCTTCCCTCGTACCTGCGGGAACACTGGCGACGACGTCGCCGGTAAAGGGATCGGTGTCATCGAAAGTCTGGCCGCTCGATGCCTCGGTCCACTCCCCGCCGATGTGCAGGCCGGGAACGGTCTTCTCGATTGCGCTGACTGTCATCTCACGCTCCTCCTCGCTGGGCGATGTTCGCCATAAGAACAATCATCCGGCTACCGCACCGGCACTCTCCACCCCTGCGCGCGGCGTGTCAAGAGCTCTTTTCAGAATGTGGCTCGTCGCCAAGGTGCGATGGTCGGATGCCAGGCAAGGACGCAGGCCGCGTTCATATCGAGGAGATATGGACGCGGCTGCGGACGCCGCCTGGCGCCGAGCAGCGCGGCTTGGCGGCACAGCTCTCATTCTGGAATGAGCTCTTAGGCTATGTTCGCACTGCCGGCCGCGCGGAGATCGACTTCGATCGCCTCGGCCGTTCGCAGCAGCCTTGGAACCACCTGGCGGCGAAGCGTCTGCATGGTCATGCGAGTCGCGTGCACGGAGATGTTGAGCGCGGCGGCGACCGCCTGGGTGGCGTCCCTGATCGGCACGGCCGCCGAGCGGACACCCTGCTCGAGCTCCTGATCGACCGCTGCCCAGCCCGCGTCCCGCACGTCGTCGATCCGCTGCCGGAGGGTCCCGAGATCGGGGACGGTCGTCGGCGTCAGAGGCTCGATCTCGATGCGCTCCAACCGCTCTTCGAGCGCATCCGGATCGAGACCGGCGAGGAGCACGCGGCCCATCGAGGTCGCATAGGCCGGCAGCCTCGTCCCGACCGCGATCGTGATCGTCATGATCCGCTGCGTCGGGACGCGCGCAACGTAGACGATGTCGAGATCGTCGAGCACCGCGACCGACGACGATTCGTTCACCTCGCCCACGAGCGTCTCCATGTGGGGCTGGGCCACTTCGGGCAGGCTCAAGGCCGACAGGTAGGCGTAGCCGAGCTCGAGCACGCGCGGGCGGAGCGAGAAGACGTTGCCGTCCTGCCGCACGTAGCCGAGCCGGACGAGCGTGAGCAGAAACCGGCGTGCCGCCGCCCGGGTCAAACCGGTTTCCCGCGCAACGTCGCTCAGCCGCAGCTCCGGCCGCTCGGCGCCGAAGGCTCGAATCACCGCCAGCCCCCGTTCGAGCGACTGGACGTAGTCGGGGTTGCGCCCTTGTGCCTGATCCAGCATGTGAACAGATGTTCTCATACCGAACATTGCCCTGCGAGATACTGGCCGGGTCGTGGGCGACACGGTGCGCGACGCAACCTTCGACGTCCTCCGCGAGCGCGGGCTGACGACGATCTTCGGCAACCCCGGCTCGACCGAGGTCCCGTTCCTGGCTGGGCTCCCCGAGGACCTCCGGTTCGTGCTCGCTCTCCACGAGGGGTCCGTCGTGGGGCTGGCCACGGGGTGGGCGATCGCACGAGACGAGCCCGCCTTCGCCCTGCTCCACACAACGGCCGGGCTGGGAAACGCCGTGGGCGCCCTTGCCACCGCGCGGGTCAACCGGGCGCCGCTCGTCGTTCTCGTCGGCCAGCAGGACCGGCGGCATTTGGCGTTCGAGCCCTTCCTGGCGGGGCGGCTCGAGGGGCTCGCGGGCGAGTATCCGGTCTGGGTCGACCAGCCGGTGCGAGCACAAGACGTGCCGGGTGCGATTCTGCGCGCGTCGCACGAGGCGGTTACGCACCGCGGGCCGGCGATCGTGATCGTGCCGATGGACGACTGGGCCGCCCCCGCCGACGAGGAGCGTGAGGATGCGGCGCCCGCGCGGGTCGTCCGAGCCGCTGCCGCCGACCCGCAGGCGATCGAGGTGCTTGTCGCGTTCCTGGCCGACGCGCGGGCGCCGGCGCTCGTGGTCGGGGCCGGCGCGGACGACCGGAAGACTTGGGCGGCCCTGGTCGACCTCGCCGAGCGACTCGTGGCGCCCGTCTTCCAGGAATCATTCGGCGCCCGGGCCGGGTTCCCGCAGGATCACCGGCTCTACGCAGGGGTGCTCCCGGCCGACCGGCCACGCCTGCGCGAGAAGCTCGCGCCGTACGACACGCTCCTCGTGGTCGGCGCGCCGGTCTTCCGCCAGTCGCCGTACGCGCCGGGACGCTTGACCGAGGCCGGAACACGGATCGCGGTCGTCGGAGACAACCCGGACGAGGTGCACCGGAGCTCGGCCGACCTGGCGGTGCTCGCGGCACCGGCGGCGATGTGCCGCGAGCTCGTCCAGCGCGTGCCCGCGCGCGAGGGAACGCCGCCGGAGCCCTTCCGTCCGCCGCCCGCCCCGGATCCGCCGGCGGCCGGAGAGCCGCTTCGGTCGGGGCACGTTCTGGCGGCTCTTGCCGAGCGCCTTCCGCGCGAAGCGGTCGTCGTCGAGGAAGCTCCGGTCGACCGGCCCGAGATCCACGATCGCCTCCCGGCGCGCCAGCCGCTCGGCTTCCTCAGCGCAGCGATGGGCGGCCTCGGCTTCGCGCTCTCAGGAGCGGCCGGCGTGCGGATGGCGCTCCCCGAGCGGCCCGTCGTCGCGGTGGTCGGCGACGGCTCGGCGCTCTACGGGATCCAGGCGCTCTGGAGCGCCGCGCACTACCACGTAGGGGTGCTCTTCGTGATCCTCTCCAACGGCGGCTACGCGATCATGGACCGGCTCGCAGAGCGTCACGGCGCAGCGGGGCCGTGGCCGGGCTTCGAGATCGACATCGCGGGCCTAGCCCGCGCGCAAGGCTGCGAGGCGCGGCGGATCGCGGAGCACGACGAGCTCCTCGAGGCGCTCGACGAGGTCGTGCCGGAGCTCGCCACGCGCGAGGAGCCGCTGCTCCTCGACGTGGCGGTTGCTCCGACGGCGACGTTTGCTCCCTAGGAAGGTTGCTCGAAGACGCCCATGACGTTTCCCGCAGGATCCCGGAAGGTCGCGAACGCCTCACCCTCGCCCTGGCCCGTGAGCGGTGTCACCACGTCGCCGCCTGGGTCGACGATCTTCCCCAGTGCGCGCTCGACGCCCTCGACCATGATGTAGAGCAAGAGCCCAGGCTCGGACGACGGTGGACGATTCGTGACCCACGTGCCGCTGACCTCGCCGACGCTGTCGTCGAAAGCGAGCTCACCGTCACCGCGCCGCCGGATGTTCCAGCCGAAGACGGCTTCGTAGAACTCCGCGGAGCGATCGACGTCGGTTGCCGGGATTTGGACGTAAGCGATCTTCCCTGGTGCAGTCGTGGGAGACATCGCGGCTCCTCCAGGAGGAGGGCACCCCTCGGGATGCCCTCCTCTCTTTCAGGACTAGCTGACCCTGAAGCTCTTCTTCACGCCTGGGCGCGCACTCGACCAGTAGCGATACGTGCCCCTGCGCAGGTTCAGCGTCCAGGTGCTCCGGCCCCTGCCCCTGACGCTGGTTTGCCGATTGAGGCCGGGACCCTTCAGCCTGAAGTTCTGTGTCCGTGAGTTGTCCGTGACGACGAATGTGTACGGGCCGACGTTCAGGCTCGTCACGACTCTCCCCTCGTTCCGGAGCAGCACGCGCTGCCCCTGCACGGTGCCCTGGAGGACGAGGCCGCTCGCGATGCTGTTCGGCACGAGCTGCCGCATGTTCGGCATCCGAGTGATCACGCCGTACTTGCGCGTGTAGTCGGCGAGCTTCTGAAGCTTGCTGCGGTCGACCAGCGGGCTCCAGATCGGCAGCCGGACGTTCTGCGTGCCGGACGGCAGCATCGCTCGGATCTCGGCCGGGTTCCCCTGTGCAAACGCGAGCGCGCGGTTGATCGCGGTCCGGAAGCGC
>JBKPFE010000118.1:0-7881 GCA_046728705.1 Actinomycetota bacterium | reverse complement strand
ACCCTTCGTCACCGACGCCGCTGCGGGTGATCGGAAGCTCGAGGCCGGCTTCCTCGCGCAGCTCCCGTTCGGCCGTTGCGTCGGCGTCCTCGCCAGGATCGCGAGCCCCTGAGGGCGGCGTCCACGCCCAGTCGCCTTCGTAGTCCGGCCCGCGGTTGGTACGGCGGTGCAGGATCAGGTACTCACGGCCCTTCTCGCCGGCTCGCCAGACGATCACCGAGCAGCCGTACGGCTTCTCGGTCGCGGCGAGAAACGGCGGATCGAGCGCGAGTGATCCATCCGCAACTGTCCGGCGGGCGTGTTCGATCGAGAGAAGGAGGAACGCGACGCCGACGCCGCGATGCTCGGGAGCGTACGGCGTGAGCCGGCGCGCCGCTTTCTCGAGTTGCCGTTCGCAGCCGGTCCGGTTTCCGCGCCCGGCCTGGTACCAGGCGACCGCGACGTGGACGAGGCCCTGGAAGAAGTCCTTTTCAGCCGGCTCGGCGGCGCGCCAGACGTCTTCGAGCGACTCGTGCGCCTCGAAGTACTCCCCTCGCTCGATCTGCGCTAGCCCAAGCCGTAACCCATCGATCACAACGAGAGTGTTACCCTCGAAAGCGGTGTGGCGACGATCCTGCTGACCGGGGTCGATCTCTTCTTCCGCGGCAAGCTCGAGGCATCGCTGCCCGGGCACCACTTCGTCCCGGTTGACGCCGCCGATACCCCGGACCTGGTGATCGTGGACATCGCACGGGTCGATCCGGACGAAGTCGCGGACGCCTTTCCCGACACGCCGATCCTCGGCTTCACGAACCATGCCGACACCGAAGGGCTGCGCCGCGGGCACGAGGCCGGATTCGATCAGGTGGTGGCGAAATCGGCGCTCGTGGAGCGGGCACCGCAGCTCGTCGAACAGCTCATCCCCTAGGTAGGCTCAGCGTCGTGACCTACATCATCGCCGAGCCCTGCATCGACATCAAAGACCTCTCGTGTGTCGACGTCTGCCCGGTCGACTGCATCCACGAATTCGAGCGGATCCTGATCATCGATCCCGAGGAGTGCATCGATTGCGGGGCATGCGAACCGGAGTGCCCGGTCGAGGCGATCTTCCCCGAGGATGCGCTCCCCGACAAGTGGGAGCCGTTCGTCAAGATCAACTACGCGTACGGGGACGGCGCCGAGGTCGTCAACAAGCTGACCGACGAGTACGCGACCGAGCACAACGTGCAGAACCCGCCGCTGGAATAAGTTTGCGCAGGGCGGGTACTCCTCCTACGAGGAAAGGAGGGTCAGATGCCGCAGCAAGCCTGGAGTAACAAGCGCGAACGACAGTACGAGCACATCAAGGAAAGCGCCAAGGAGCGCGGTGCGTCGACGAAACGCGCGAAAGAGATCGCGGCCCGCACGGTCAACAAGGAGCGGGCGCGCTCGGGTGAGGCGCGCGAGTCGTCTCGCACCTCGAGACGGGACATCTCATCGGGCCGCCGCGGCGGCCTGCGCTCGAGGACAGGGAGGCCGAAGGGCCGCACGAAGGAGCAGCTGTACAACGAGGCCAAGCGGATGAACATCCCCGGGCGCTCGAAGATGAACAAACAGCAGCTTCAGCGCGCAGTCGACAGGCGCAAGTAGACGTAAGAAATCACCAATCTGCGACACGGAGTCGGGTGGCTATGCTCCCGGCTCCGTTGCGCCCGAAGACGCTGGATCACGTCGCCTACTGGCTGGAGAACCGCGACCGGATCGCGGATTTCCTGACGAACCATCTCGGCATGCACGTGATCGAGCGCACCGATCGCTTCACGCTCGTCGGCTCCGACGCGCGAAAGGGAAAGCTGACGCTCTTCGAGGCTGAAGGCCCGCGTGAGCGCGGTGCCCTCAAGCACGTCGCGTTGCGGGTAAATGACCTCGAGGCGGCTCTGCGGGAGCTTCCGGACGACGTCGCGGTTGACCGCCGGAACGGAGCGGCACTCTTCGACATCGGCGACGACGTCAGCCTTGGCCTCGTCGAGGCCGACACCGAGACGGAGTACGACCTCGACCACGTCGCGCTCTTCTCCGCAGACCCGGAAGGCACTGCGGAGCAATACCGCGATTACGGATTCGAGGCCGCCGAGCCCGGCTCTTCAGGCGCGCCGCGCGTCGAGGTGGCGGCAGCCTACGTGGAGTTTCACGAGGGCAAGCCGGGAGATCCCGAGCGGCCCCTTCTCAACCATCTCGCCGTCCTCGTCGACTCGGCTGAGAAACACCGGACTGCGGCCGAGCAGCGCCACATCGAGGTGCAGGACTTCGTCGACGCGCCCAACACCTTGGCCGTCTTCGTGTGGCTGCCGGAGCACGTGCGGCTCGAGTACGTCGAGCACAAACCGACGTTCGCGCTGACCTAGTCATCGCGGGGGCCGGGATGGCCGGCTTGTGTGCTGCGGCCAGGGCGCGCGACCTCGGCGCGCAGCCGATCGTGTACGAGAAGGGCACACGCGCCGGCGGCTCCATGCTTCTCTCGAGCGGCTTCGTCTGGCGCTTCCGCTCTGTGGACATCCACCTGGAGGAATGTCCCGGTGCGGACGAGTCGCTGGTCCGCGCGATCGTCGAGCAGTTCGACGATGCACTCGACTGGCTGGAGTCGATCGGAGTCGAGCTTCTCACTCGCGAGACCGGAAACCCGCTCACTACCGGCGCCCGGTTCGATCCGACGCAGCTCGTCCAGACCCTCGCACGCGACATCCGCCTGGGCGAGACGACCACCGAGCCGACGATCCTGGCCACCGGCGGCTTCCCGGTGCGGCTCGCGCGCGAAAAGAGACTCATGCTCCGCGCGAACCCGTGGAGCGAGGGTGATGGCCTCGAGCTCGGCCTCGGTCGAGGCGCGACGACCGTCGGCGACCTGGACGAGTTCTTCGGCCGCGTGATGCCGGCCGTGGACCGCATCGAGGAGGAGGACTTCGTTCGGCTGACCCAGCTCTACGGCCAGTATGCGACGGTCAAGTCCAAGTACGGTGACGAGCGGTTCGAGGGGCCGCCGGCGTGGTCGGAAAACGACCTTGTCCAGGAGATCGCCCGCTGGCGGGGAGGCCTAGCCTGGTACACCGTCGACGGAGAGGACACGTCTAAACGTGTCCGGGAGAGGACGGTCCTCGAAATGATCGGCGCAGCCCGCGAAGCTGGAGCGCCGGTCCACTCCGAGAGGGGTCAGATCTCCATTCTCGTCCGAGCCGCGGTCACCCACACGATCGGCGGGCTGCGCATCGACGAGGCGGCGCATGTGCTCGACGAATCCGGTCGCCCGATCGAGGGCGTGTTCGCCGCCGGCGTCGATGCCGGCGGCTGGTCGACCGGCGGCTATGCAAGCGGGCTCGCGGCCGCGCTCGTCTTCGGGCGGATCGCCGCCGAGTCTGCTCTCTCTTAGGCCGCCTGCAGGTAGGCGCAGCGGCGGTCGTCGCCGGGCAGCGGTGAAGGACCGATGCGCGTCACGAGCATGCGCCCTTCCTCCTCGTCGAGCACGGTGCCGACCGCCGGAAGCTCGCCATCACGCTCGCGGAGCTCGTAGCCCGTCGGCTTCGAGACGAAGAGGAGGTACTTCACGCGGCGGGACTCTAACGCCGCGCGGAGGACGGCGGCTAGTCGATGATCGCCTCGCGCAGAGCAATCGCCACTGCGTGAGTTCTCGTGTCGGCTTCGAGCTTCGTGAGGATGTGGCGGACATGACTCTTCACCGTCTCCTGGCTGATGAACAGCCGTTCGGCCACGTCTGCGTTCGACATCCCATTGGCGAGTAGTTGGAGGATCTCCCGCTCGCGGGCGGTCAACATGTCGTCGCGCTCGCCCGGCAGGAACGCCGGCATCAGGGCCGGATCGACGTAGCCTTTGCCGGCCGCGATCTTCTCGATCGCCCTAACGAGGGTCTCGTGAGGCGCTTCTTTGAGGATGTAGCCCTTGGCGCCCGATTCGAGGCCCCGGCTGAGCAGGCTGCGCTCGCTGTAGGCCGTGAAGATCAGCACCGAGGTCTCGGGCACCTTCGCGGTCAGTTGTTTGGTCGCCTCGAGCCCGTCCATGCCCGGCATGCGGACATCCATGATCACGACGTGCGGTTTGCGTCGCTCCGCCAGCGAGACGGCCGACGCGCCGTCTGATGCCTCGCCGATCACGCGAATGTGCGGCGCGTGCGAGAGCGACAGCCGCAGTCCTTCGCGGACGACCTCGTGGTCGTCGACGATCAGGCAGGTGATCTCGCTTCGGCCGTCGGCGCTGGGGTCCTGTGCCACGGGAGAAGGATTCTAGGGCTGGCTGTCAGACCGCGAGCGCAAGCTGCTCGTCGTGTTGCGTGCCGTCGAGCGGGCGTACGCGCCGGTCTCTGACCCCGTACTCCCGGGCGAGCGCCGCAACCTGTTCGCGCACCGGCTTTGTTTCCGCGCTACCGAGGTACGCGCGGCCCTTGTACAGCTCGAGGTAGTGCTCGAGCTGCTCGGGCCAGTCGCGGGCGAGCTGCTCGAGGAAATGCTCTCGCGTGCCCGGCCGGAGGAAGAGGAGGTTCGTCCAGACGCCGGTTGCTCCCGCCTCGCGCGCCGCCTTGACCACCTCGCGCAACTGCTCCGGCTGGTCGGAGATGCCTGGCAGGATCGGCGCCATCCCGACCCCGACCTTGATCCCCGCGTCGACGAGCTCCCTCACGGCGCGCAAACGCTGGCGCGGATGCGCGGTGCTGGGTTCGGTCTTCCGCCAGACGTTCTCGTCGAGCGTCGGGATCGAGAAGGTGATCGAGACTTGCGCGCGCCGAGCGGCCTCGGTGAGGACGTCGAGATCGCGGACGATCATCGGCCCGCGCGTGATCAAGCTGAACGGATTCGCGGCCTCGGCGAACGCCTCGATGCACCCGCGGGTCAGGCGGTAGCGCCCCTCGCCCGGCTGATACGGATCGGTGGCGGCGCCGACCGCGACCGACTCACCTTCCCAAGACGGCCGCGCGAGCTCCTTGCGCAACACTTCGACCACGTTGACCTTGACGCGGATCGAGGTGCCGTAGCGCTCGTCAGAGGGGCGGTCGGCGCGCCGCTCGAAGGCGCGCACGTAGCAGAACGTGCAGCGGTGGACACAGCCCATGTAGGGGTTGAGGGACCACCCGAAAACCATCCCCTTGACGCGGTTCAGAGCGCTGCGGCACGGCTCTTCGCGGTACTCGGCGCGCACGCCGATAGTCTAGAACACACGTTCGCTCGGTGGCGCCGTCAGGCCCGTTCCTATAATCCGAAGAACTTCCTTGGACGACGACCGACCGCCTAGTACTCACGCCCGGTCAGGCCGGGCATGAGCGATCTCCTTCGAATCATCGTGGTTCTCCTCCTCGTGCTGGGGAACGCGATCTTCGTCGCCGCCGAGTACGCGCTCGTGACAGCGCGGCGCTCACGGCTGCAGGAGTTCGCGGACACGGGCCGCGCAGGAGCAAAGCGCGCGCTCGAGCTGATGGACGACCCGGTGCGCTTCATCAGCACCGTCCAGGTCGGGATCACGATCGCCGGCATTGCCATGGGCGCGATCGGCCAGCCGCTCGTCCAGGACTACTTCACGTTCATCCAGTCCGACACGGTCGCGTTCCTGATCGCCTTCTTCATCCTCACCTTCCTGAGCGTCTCGCTCGGCGAGCTCGTTCCGAAGGCGATCGCGCTCCAGCGGGCCGAGCGGCTGGCGATCGCGCTCGCCTGGCCGATCGACATGCTCGGCTGGATTGCCCATCCGCTGGTCTGGCTCTTACAGACGTCTGCGAACGCGGTCGTCCGTCTGTTCGGGATCGAACCGGCGCCGGCCGGCGTCGTCGTCCAGACTCGCGAGGACGTGCGCGCCTTCCTCGCCGAGGCCGGGAAGAGCGGCGCGGTCGAGGGCGTCCAGCAGGAGGTGCTCTACGCCGCCTTCAGGTTCGCCGAGAAGGAGGCACACGACGTCATGGTCCACAAGCCGGAGGTGGTCGCGATCTCGGTCGACCTGCCTGCGCGGGAGTGCCTCGCCGCGGTCGTCGACTCGCCGTACACGCGATACCCCGCCTTCAAGGACTCGCTCGACCAGATCGTCGGGATCCTCCACGTGCGCGACCTGTTCACGGCCCTCTACGAGCGCGGCGTCGACAACGTCATGATCGCCGACCTGCTCCGCAAGCCCTATTTCGTGCCGGAGACCAAGGACCTGGCCGCGCTCCTCGCCGAGTTCCGCGCCCAGAACCAGCACATGGCGATCGTCGTCGACGAATACGGCTCGATGCAGGGGATCGTCACGCTCGAGGACCTGCTCGAGGAGATCGTCGGCGAGATCGAGGACGAGTACGACCTGCCGGACGAGTCGCTCGAGCGACTCGACGACCGCACGATCCGCGTCCACGGCACTTTCCCGATCGACGACTTCAACGAGCAATTCGACATCTCGATGCCCGACGAGGACTACCACACCCTCGCGGGGTTCGTCTTCGGCCAACTCGGCCGCGCGCCTGAAGCCGGCGACGAGGTGACCTGGAACGGGCTCAAGTTCGACGTGATCGAGGTCGACGGGACGCGGATCGAGAAGCTGCAGGTCGAGTTCCTGCCGGCCGAGGAGGCGGAGGCGTCGGCGGAGAACGCCTGAACACTTTGCGCGGCTTCGCGGGGGCCGAGGTGCCTCCGTCGTGGCCGGTGCTTCCCGGGACGCCGCGGCCGGAGCGTCTCGAGCTCTCGATCGACGCCCTGTCCGGCGTCGGGCCGACGGTCAAGCGCAGGCTCGCGAAGTTGGGGCTGGGGACGGTCGGCGATGCGGTCGAGTACCGGCCCCATCGCTACGAACCGGCGGCCCCCGAGCGCCGGATCACCGAGCTCTTCGGCGAAGACGAGGCCGTCATCGCGGGCGAGGTGCGGAGCACCCGGCTCCAGCGGGCACGGCGCTTGAAGCTCGTCAAGGCGCGTGTCGCGGACGAGACCGGTGAGATCACGGCTGTGTGGTTCAACCAGGCGTGGCTTGCCGACCGGCTGGTTCCGGGGATGCGCGTGCGGCTCCGTGGCTCGCTGCGCGGGCGGGAGTTTGCGGTCCGGTCCTACGACCTGAACGGCGTGTCGTCGACGGCCGACTTCGCACCGGTCTACCCGGCCACGGAGGAGGTCACGGTCAAGAAGCTCCGAGAGGTCGTGGGTGGCGCGCTCGAGTACGCACGAGACGTCGTCGATCCATTGCCGGCCGACCTGAAGGCATCGACCGGGTTGCCCGGCCGAGCCGATGCGCTGGTCGCGCTCCACCGGCCGAGGGAAGGGGCTGACGGCGAGCGTGCCAGACGCCGGTTGGCATTCGACGAGCTGCTCGTCCTGCAGTTGGGACTCGCCCGGCGCCGGCAAGGGCGGGAGGAGGAGCGGGCGACGGCGCTCGGCGAGCCCGGTGAGCTCGTGGCGCGGTACCGATCGGTGCTCCCGTTCGAGCTGACCGCCGACCAGGATCAGGCGATCGCGGAGATCGACGCCGATCTCGCGGAGGAGAGGCCGATGGAGCGGCTCCTCCAGGGTGACGTCGGCTCGGGGAAAACCGTCGTCGCGGTCTACACGCTGCTGCGGGCAGTCGAGGCGAGGCGCCGCGGCGCGCTGATGGCGCCGACTGAAACCCTCGCCGAGCAGCACTTCCTCACGATTGAGCCCATCTGCCGTGAGCTCGGTATCTCGTGTGCGCTCCTGACGAGCTCCGTTGGCGTGAGGGCCCGGCGCGCGGCAGCCCAGGCGCAGATCGTCGTGGGCACGCACGCCCTGATCCAGGAGGGGGTGGATCTGGGCGACCTGGGTGTGGCCGTCGTCGACGAGCAGCACCGGTTCGGAGTCGAGCAGCGAGCCGCAATCAAGGCGGGACGCAGGCCGCACACGCTCCACATGACGGCCACGCCGATCCCTCGAACGCTCGCCCTCACCGTCTACG
>JBKPFE010000354.1:0-5218 GCA_046728705.1 Actinomycetota bacterium | reverse complement strand
CACCGGATCAGCGCACGCTCGATCCTCCTCGCCTCGCGGGAGGGGATCAGCTGACCGCACACCGCGCGGATGAGCGCCTGCGTCACCGTCCCGACACGAAGCTGTCGCTTCCCGCGGAGCACCCGAATCGTCCGACCGAGTAGCGGATCGTCGGCGAACTGCCGCAGGAACTCTGAGTGGTCCGCGTCGAGTGGAAGGACGAAGCGCAGCTGCTCGAGCGCTTCTTCGCTCGTCGAGCGGAGCTCAACTCGGCCGTCTGACTGCTGCCACGCAGCAGCCCGCGCCACGCCGTCCTCGACCTGGAAGAGCCCCACCAGGATGCGCCCGTCGAACCGGCGGGTCGCGTCGCCGGCATGCACCGCTGATTCGCGCAGCGAGAACGGCCCGCGCGGGCGGAAGGTCGCTTCGACCATGCCTCAGACCATACGGAGGTGAACGGCTAGCGTTGTCCACAAGCTGAGCGAGACCATCGATCCCCGCAGGGACATCGGCCACGTCCACCTGAAGGTCGCCGACCTCGACCGCGCGATCCGCTTCTACCGCGACGTGCTCGGCTTCGAGCTCAAACAGCACATGGGCGATCAGGCGGCGTTCTTGGCCGCGACCCCGCCGGCCCCCTTGGCACTTCTAGTACTCGGCCGTAATTCGACTGGTGATCAGGTCTAGGGGATGGGAGCTAATCGGACCCAGACCCACGCCGCGTTCCAGCGAAAATTCTGAAATTGAAGTCGCGAAGGCTTACGGCGGGCTGTGGACCTAGAAGCCGCTACTTACTGCGGCCCCAAACTCGAAAAATGTCCCCACCGCGTCGGCGTACCGTCAGGACCGGTCTCCTTCCTTGTGGCGATGGTGTTGCCGATACGCCCCCACTTCCGAATGCTCGGATCTCTTCGAACAGCTCGTCTGCAAGCTCCATGGCCCGCTGGTGACTGCTCTGTGCGCCAGCCTGCGCTTCGTCGAAACCGTGGGCTCGGACTTGCCGGCCGACGAAGCTGCCGAGGAACCAGCCTGCATCGGCCAGTGCCATGGGCACAGCCATCGTAATCTCGATAACCGTCTTCCCAATTTCAGGCGAGGGATGAGCTGCGGCGAAAATCGTGAGCTCGTGCCTGAGCAGAGCCCACCGCTCCCAGAGACCGTCCAATCGTTCCTTCCACTCCTCGTGGGCGAGGCCGAGGCGTAGCGGTTCGGCGTCGTCGATGAGTGACTTCAGCGGCGCGACAACCTCAGCTCCCCTCTCACGCCATCGCGCGCGCTCGACGTCCTCAAGGGCACGTCTCGAATGCCGGAGCTGAATCCGAGTTGCGACAAGCGTCCCCATTACGGCGATGAACGACGCCCCGAGCGTGATCGCGACGGCGGCCCAGGCGGGCACCCAGGAATCTTGGCCTAGGGCCCGGCTAGTTAGGCCGGATCTCGCCATACATCTGTTCGAACGCGAACAGGTCTCGGCATTCTTCGCAGTGGCTCGCCTCGGCTCACCGATGCTCGTTGGCGTCGCGGTAGCCGCCCGGAGTGCGGCCGTAGCCATGTCAGCCTGGCGGCGGCTGTCGACTCCGAGTTGCGCCAAAAGGAAAGCTGCCTGAGTCGCGCGTTTTCCCTGCAAATGAGGATATTGACGGGCGCGGAAGCCGCACAGATCAGCGCCGTGATCCTGCCGCCAGCGTCTCCCCGCCGGCCCCTTTGGAGTCCCAGCCTCCGTCGGGGGCCTTAAAAAGGCAGATCGCGTCATCACGGTGCCCAAAAGAGGGAGCTGACGGTGCACCGCCGATTTCGGCTTAATCGTGCGTTAAACGCTCCATCTGCCCTCAAAGCGGCCGACTCCGCGGCTGGCGGTCTGGACGGGTCCAAAGATCCCTGCGAGAGTGGAACTGCCGCAACCGGGAAGGAGGCTCCCAATGAACCAGTCTCGAAATCTCGCGGCCCGTATGGGCCGCTGGAGCGCGCGCCATCGCAAGATCGCGATCTTCGGGTGGTTCGCCGTCGTTGCGCTCGCCTTCTACCTCGGAAGCTTCCGCGTCGGAATGAAGGAGCTCGATCCTGCGGACGCCGGCGCGGGTGAGTCCGGGCGCATGGCGAAGATCCTGGACAGGGAGTACGAGCAGCCGGCCGGCGAGCGCGTGCTCGTCCAGTCGTCGACGCTCGACGCACGCGCACCGCAGTTCAGGGCGACGATCGCCGATGTCGTGCGACGTCTGGAGACGGAGAAGGCTGTCACGGCCCTTCGCTCGCCGCTCGAGGAGGAGAACTTCGGCCTCATTTCGCAGGACCGCCATTCCGCGCTCATCGACTTTCAGATCGCCGGGGACCCGGACGACGCGCTCGACAGGGTCCAGCCGGTCCTCGACACGGTCAAGGCTGCGCAGGCAGCGCATCCGGCGTTCGTCGTCGAGCAGTTCGGAGACGCGAGCTCCGAGAAGGAGTTCGAGGACATGTTCGTCAGCGACCTGCAGCGGGCCGGTTTCCTCTCGATCCCGCTCACGCTGGCGATCCTGATCGTCGCTTTCGGCGCGCTCGTGGCGGCCGGCATCCCGCTGCTGCTCGCCCTGTCGGCTGTTCTCGCGACTATCGGGCTGCTGGCGCTTCCGACTCAGCTCCTGCCCGTGGAGACGGAGACGATCATCGCGCTCGTGCTCTTGATCGGCCTCGCCGTCGGAGTCGACTACACGATGTTCTACTTGAAGCGCGAGCGTGAGGAGCGTGTCGCCGGTCGAGGCGAGCAAGCAGCGCTCGAGGCCGCGGCGGCGACATCGGGGCGTTCGGTGCTCATCTCGGGCTTCACGGTGATGATCGCCCTGGCCGGCATGTTCTTCACCGGTGACAAGTCGTTCATGGGCATGGCGATGGCGACGCTCTTGGTCGTGGCCATCGCCGTGATCGGCTCACTGACCGTGCTGCCCGCTCTCCTCTCGAAGCTCGGGGACCGGGTTGAGCGCGGCCACGTGCCGTTCATCGGCCGCCTCCAGCGCAGAGACGGCGAGGGGCGGCTCTGGAGCGCGATCCTCGGCCCCGTGCTTCGGCATCCGGTGATCTCAGTCGTGCTCTCGGGCGGCGTCCTCGTCGCCCTCGGGATCGTGGCATTGCAGATGAAGATGGTCACGCCGGGGCCAGACGCGTACCCGCAGTCGCTCGCGGTGATGAAGACCTACAACAAGATGCAGAAGGCGTTCCCGGGCGGCGAGATCCCGCTCGACGTCATCGTCAGGAGCGACAACGTCCACGCCCCCGAAGTGCAGGAGGCGATCGGGCAGATCGGCTGGCGCGCGATCGACAGCGGCGTCATGCACGAGCCGATCCTCGTCGACTACAACAAGCAGGGAACGGTCGCCGACGTCTCGATTCCGATCGAGGGCCTGGGCACCGACGCAACCTCCAACAAGGCGCTCGCCACGATGCGCGACGAGATCCTGCCGAACACGCTCGGTCTAAGGGCTTCCATCGACGACTACGGCGTAGCCGGAATAACGGCCGAGTCCGAGGACTTCAACAGCAAGATGAAGTCCGCCGTACCGCTCGTGTTCGCGTTCGTACTAACGTTCGCGTTCCTCCTGATGCTGGTCACGTTTCGCTCGATCGTGATCGCTGCGAAGGCAATCGTGATGAACCTGCTCTCGGTGGCGGCCGCGTACGGAGTGGTCGTGCTCGTCTTTCAGCACGGGTTCGCGAAGAGCCTGCTCGACTTCGACTACACCGGAGGAGTCGTCGCCTTCCTGCCGATCTTTCTCTTCGTCATCCTCTTCGGGCTTTCGATGGACTATCACGTATTCATCATCAGTCGGATCCGAGAGGGCTACGACGGAGGGATGAAGACGGAAGACGCGGTCGCCCACGGCATCAAGGTCACCGCCGGCGTGGTCACGAGCGCCGCGATCGTGATGGTGGGCGTCTTTGCGATCTTTGGCTCGCTGCCGCTGATCTTCCTGAAGCAGTTCGGGGTAGGGCTCGCCGCCGCCGTCCTGATCGACGCGACCCTCGTGCGGGCCGTGCTTCTGCCCGCGACCATGAAGCTGCTCGGCGACTGGAACTGGTACCTGCCGAAGTGGCTCGAATGGCTGCCGCGGCTCGAGCACGAAAAGCTGCCGGAAGCGCCTCCGGTCGCAACTCGCTGAGTATCGCCTTCGAGGGCGGGTCGCGGGACGTGCGGCTCGCCCTCGCGGCCTACAGGTGCTTCGGTCTGAGCCGGCCCGCGGACTGATCACAGCGCACGCGGCATACTCGCCGGATGGTTGACCAGGCGGGCAGTCCGGAGACGCCGTCGCGGCAGTCCTGCGGGCTGGCGAGTATCGCGCTTGGCGTCGGCGCGCTACACGTCGTGTCCACGGCGGGCAGGCTGCACCTGCTCGTCGCCGGCAACGGCCTCGTCGAACCGAACCTGGTCTGGAAGGACGCTGTACTTGCGGACCGGGGAGACGGTCTACATCCTTCTGGACGTTACGAATCCGGGACCTGGATGGCGCATTGCCGCATCGCGGAGCACCACTAAAGCCAGATGATGTTTAGCTTCGACGTGGAGGAAGCGGCTTGACCGCCTGCTTCGCAGTGCTGGCCTGTCGGCCGCCGTCCCAACACGGTAGCCACATGGGCGCCGTGATGGCCTGCGCGATCAGCTACGAGTAGCGGTCGGCAGCGATGACGGACGCCGCCGGCACCTTCATCTTCGCTGACATTGCGGGCTTCACCGCCCTCACCGAGGCGCACGGCGATGAGGAAGCCGTGAAGCTGGTCGAAGAGTTTGCGGAAGCGGTGGAGGCCGAGCTACCTCCCGTTCGAGGTGAGCACATCAAGACGATCGGGGATGCACTGATGCTGCGAATCCCGGCTCCCGGCGACGCGGTGCTGCTCGCGCTGCGAATCGCCAACGACCTCATAGCCGAGCACGGAGCTCCGGCCGTCCGTGTCGGGCTTCACCACGGGCCCGCCGTCGAGCGCAACGGCGACTACTTCGGCGCGAGCGTCAACCTCGCCGCTCGTGTCTCCGCACTAGCCAGCGGCGGCGAAGTCCTGCTCACGGGCCAAACGGCCGCGCTTGTACCCGACCTCGAGGGGGTCTTGTACGAGTCGCGCGGACGCCAAACGCTGCGCAACGTCGCCGAACCGATTGAGATCTTCGCGGCGCTTCGAGTTGGGGAGATGGCCGAGGGTCGCCTCCCCGTTGATCCCGTCTGCCGGATGGTCGTCGACCCGGACCGCGCAGCCGGGCGGCTCGTGCACGAGGGGA
>JBKPFE010000092.1:0-5167 GCA_046728705.1 Actinomycetota bacterium | reverse complement strand
GGGTAACCGTGATCGTCACCGGTCTCTTCCTCGCCCCCTGGGGACTCCTACCCTGGGCCGTGTACCTACTGAACGTCACCGCGTGGCTGACAGTCGTCCAGCGCATCAACCACGTTCGCCACCAGCTCAAGCAATACTAAGGTACTCTTGCTAGCACTTGAGTGCTAGCAAGAGAGACGTGCTCGTTCGGATGCCGAGCGAGCTGAAGGAGCGACTGGCCGCGGAGGTCACCCAGGCCGGCAGCAGTCTCAATGACGTTGCCGTCGGGATCCTGGCCGCGCGCTTTGCCGTCCCCTTCGAGCCCAGCGGGCGCAAGGGCGCTGCGCCGAAGGGAAAGGGCGACGTACTGCTGCGCATGCCTGCGGCGCTCAAGGACAAGCTCACGACCCGGGCCGCCGAGCGCGGCCGCGGCACCAATGACCTGATCGTCGAGATCCTCGGCGAGCGGCTCGGCGCCGCCGTCCCCAGCAGGAGAAAGGAACTCATGCCATCCAGAAACGGAAGCTCGGCCAGGAGCGAGGACCGCGTCCGCGTCGCGATCGTCGGCGTCGGCAACTGCGCGAACTCGCTCGTGCAGGGCGTCGAGTACTACAAGGACGCGCCCGAAGACGAGCTCGTCCCCGGCCTCATGCACGTCAACCTCGGCGGCTATCACGTTCGCGACATCGAGTTCACGGCCGCGTTCGACGTCACCACCGACAAGGTCGGCAAGGACCTCGCGGATGCGATCTGGGCGCGGCCGAACGACACCTACAAGTTCGCGGACGTTCCGAAGACCGGCGTCGAGGTCTCGCGCGGGATGACGCACGACGGCATCGGGAAGTACCTCGCCGAGGTCGTCGAGAAGGCTCCGGGTGACACCGATGACGTCGTCCGCATCCTTCGGGAAACCGAAACCGACGTTGTGGTCAACTTCCTCCCGGTCGGCTCGGAGGAGGCGACGAAGTGGTACGCCGAGCAGATCCTCAACGCCGGCTGTGCGATGGTGAACTGCATGCCCGTCTTCGTCGCCAAGGGCGGGTATTTCCAGAAGCAGTTCGAGGAGCGCGGGCTGCCGATCATCGGCGACGACATCAAGTCGCAGGTGGGCGCCACGATCACCCACCGGGCGCTGACGCAGATCTTCCGCGACCGCGGCGTCCGCCTCGACCGGACGATGCAGCTCAACGTCGGCGGCAACTCCGACTTCCTGAACATGCTCGAGCGCGATCGTCTCGAATCGAAGAAGATCTCGAAGACGAACGCCGTGACCTCGGTGCTCGACTACGACCTGGGCGCGGAGAACGTCCACGTCGGGCCGTCCGACTACGTGCCCTGGCTGACCGATCGCAAGTGGGCGTACATCCGGATGGAAGGGACGACGTTCGGCAACGTCCCGCTCAACCTAGAGCTCAAGCTCGAGGTCTGGGACTCGCCGAACTCGGCCGGCATCGTCATCGATGCCGTCCGGCTGGCGAAGCTGGCGCTCAACAACGGGATCGCCGGTGCGCTCGAAGCGCCCAGCGCCTACCTGATGAAGGCGCCGCCGAAGCAGATCCCGGACGCCGAGGCTCGAGATGCCCTCGAGCGCTTCATCAAGCAGTACGCGCGCAAGCCGGCGCAGGCCAAGGCGCGGGCATAGGCACAGATGCTGAGGGCCGGCTCGGGCCGGCCCTCAGGGCAAGCGGGCCTCCAAAGCTAGACTCGCCTCTCGTGGCGCTCCGCATTTGCCTCGTCACGCCGTTCTCCTGGTCGAAGCCTCATGACGTCAACGAGCACGTCGCCGGAGCGGCGGCGGCCTTACGCGACCTCGGGCACGAGGTCAGCGTCCTCGCTCCATCGAACCGCGCAGCCGACTTGCGCGCAGGACGGCGTGCGCTTCAGGATGGCGCGAGACGAGACGTGATCGCGCTCGGCCCGGCCGTTCCGATCTCGCGGCGAAGCAAGATCGGCCTGCCCGTCGGCGTCCGCGCCAACCTGGCGCTGGCGCTGGCGCGGGGCGAGTACGACGTCGTCCACGGCTTCGAGCCGGGCCTTCCGAGCCTCTCGTACTTGGCGCTGCGGGACGCGCGCTCGCTCGCCGTCGCGACGTTCCTCTCGCCCGACCGGCTCGGCTATCCACCCGGACGGACGCAGCGGCGTCGCCTGCTCGGCCGGATCGACGCGCTCCTGGCAACCTCGGCTCTCGCGGCCGAGGCGGCTGAGGCGCGGTTCCCCGGCGAGTACCGGTCCATTCCGCTCGGCGTCGACACCGACCTCTTCTCCCCGGCATCAAAGCGGAGCCTCGTCGTGTGCGAGTGGCGCACCGGCGAGCGCGCGCTGACCCGCGCCTCGCTCTCCGTGCTCAAGGAGCTGCCCGACTGGGAGCTGATCCTGCTCCGAACCAAGCCGCTCTCCGGACGCCCATCGGTCGCGCCGTCGCTCCGCGAACGCGTGCACGTTCGCACGGCGTTGTCGGGCGCGGCCCGCGCTCCGCTGCTGAACGAAGCCGCGATCTTCGTCCCCGGCCTCGAGGGTCTCCCGCGCCTGGAGCTCGAGGCGCAGGCGGCGGGCGCGGCGATCGCCTCACCGCCGGGCGTGAAGGAGCAGCCTGCCCTCGCCGCCGCTGCGCTCGCCCGTCTGGCCGAGAACGACGAGCTCAGAACCGACGCGCAGACCGAGTCGCGGCGGCTGGCGGAAGCTCAGAGCTTCACCGAGCTGGGCCGCGAGCTGGACGAGCTCTACGAACGGCTTCTACAACGACGACGCTCGAAGTCCAGATCCGCCGACCCCTTGGCGAACCGGCCGTGGATCCTGTGCGACCTCCACACGCACACCTCGTGGTCCCACGACTGCCTCGTCGAGCCGGCCGAATTGGTCGACCACGCCGAACGCGAGGGGCTCGGAGCGATCGCGGTCACCGATCACAACGCGTTCGGCGGCGCGCTCGAGGCAGTCGAGCTGGGACGAGACCGCCCGCTGACGGTGATCCCCGGCGAGGAGATCAAGACTGCCGGCCAGGGCGAGGTGATCGGCCTCTTCCTGGAAGAGGAGATCCCACGCGGGCTCTCGTTCGAGGACACGATCGCGGCGATCCGCGAGCAGGGCGGTCTCGTCTATCTCCCCCATCCGTTCGACCGCATGCACTCGATACCCGACGCGGCGACCCTGCACCGGCACTTGGCCGACATCGACGTCTTCGAGGTCTATAACGCGCGGTTGCTCTTCGAGCAGTACAACGACGAGGCCGAGCGCTTCGCCCGCAAGTACAACCTGACCATGGGAGCAGGCTCAGACGCGCACGTGCTCCAGGGGCTCGGCACCGGCGGCCTGCGCATGCGCGCTTTCCGGGATCCAGAGGAGTTCCTCGTCAGCCTCCGGACGGCCGAGGTGCTACGTCGCCCCCGCTCGCTCGCCTACCTGCAGGCACTCAAGTGGACGGCTCAGGTCAAGGAAAGAGTGCGGTAGGGGAGAACCTGACCATGCCGCCCTTGCCAGTGCCGACCGACGAAATCCACGAGCGCTACCTCCAGAAAGCGATCAACGAGATCAACGAGCTCGGGGACGAGATCACGCGGTCCGGCGAGGGACAAGTGCCGGCGCTCGGCTCGGGCCATCCGCTTGCGGACATCCTCCTGCTCAAGTTCCGGCCGCAGCACTCGGAGATCCAGGAGGGAGTCGCCTTCTTCGGCCGCGCCGGCCAGGCGATCCTCAAGTCGCTTCAGCGCCTGCACGTCGACCCGATGGCCGTCTACGGCACCAATTGCTTCAAGTTCGACGGCGGGGACGAGGATCAGGCCGCCGCCTGGCTGACCCGCGAGCTGCACATCGTGCAGCCCAAGCTCGTCGTCGTCATGGGCGAGGACGCGCTTTCGTTCCTGAACGGGCTCGAGTTCCCGCTGGCCACGGAGCTGGAGAGCACAATGGGCGAGCTCCAGCAGTGGACGCCGACCGTGCAGGCCCTCTCCGTCCCCGACATCGACGCCTCGCTCGACGAGCAGGCGGCAAAGACCCGCTTTTGGCAGGCGCTGAAGGCGCTCGGCCCGTGGTGGGCCGAGCTCCCGCCCTACTAGCCTGGCGGCGCGTAGCCGCGTTCGCTGTGCTCGCCGTGGCGCTCGGCGTGTACTACGCGTTCACCGATCGCCTGGCCGACCAGTCGAGGCCGTGGGAGGTCGCGTTCCTGGCCTTGTGCCTCATGCCGGCCGTGTTCGCGCTCGTCTGGCTCGCACTCCCGCTCCGCCACGCGAACCGGCTCTTGCCGCTCACGCTCGCCCTGTTGGTGCTGACCGTGATCCTGGAGGCAGCTGACCTGGAGGCGCTCGCCAACTTCTCGAAGCTCGCGGTGATGACGACATTTGCCTTCTGGTTCCTCGGCTTCTTCGAGAGCGTCCTCTGGGTCGCGACCGTCGCGCTCGTGATCCCGATCGTCGACTCGATCTCGGTCTGGCGAGGGCCGACGCGACACATCGTCGAGGAGCAGCCGCAGATCTTCGACGTCTTCTCGTTCGCGTTCCCCTCACCGGGGAGCGAGAGCTCGGCCAACCTCGGCCTCCCCGACCTCCTCTTCTTCGCGCTCTTCCTCGCCGCCGCCGCCCGCTGGAACCTTCGCGTCGGCTGGACGTGGATCGCGCTGACCGTCTCGCTGGGGCTGACGATGCTGCTCGCCGTCGTCTGGGACGTCGGCGGCCTCCCCGCCCTCCCCGGCCTCGCGTTCGCCTTCCTGATCCCGAACGCGGATCTGCTCTGGCGAGAATTCCAGCGATGGCGCAGCTCGCACAGGTAGCCGGAGCACTACTGATCCTCGCCGCCTACGCGCTGGCGCAGTTCGGCCTCCTGAATCAGCGCTCGTACTGGTACATCGGCTTGAACCTGGTCGGGGCGACCGCGCTCGCGATCCTCGCCTGGTACGAGGAGCAGTGGGGCTTCCTGCTGCTGGAGGGCGTGTGGGCTTTGGTGTCGGCGGCCGCACTCGCCAATCGGCTCAGGAAGCCGGCGCCGGCCTAGGAACGACGCGCTAGCGCTCGAGCAGCGCAACCGTCTCCACGTGCGGCGTGTGCGGAAACATGTCGACCGGCCGCGCGCGACGTAGCTCATAGCCCCAGTCCGCGCCGAGCTGCTTGACGTTGCCGGCCAACGTCGTCGGGTTGCAGGAGACGTAGACGATTCGCGGCGCGCCGATCCGCCCCAGCCGTCTGACGGCCTTGCTGGA
>JBKPFE010000050.1:0-2088 GCA_046728705.1 Actinomycetota bacterium | reverse complement strand
GAAAGCCGAGCTTCATTCCGGTCGAGAGCACCTGCGCACCCAGGGCGGCGAGGGCTACGAAGGCGGCATCGATGCGATCCCGCCGCCGCCAGAGGATGACGACGGCCAACAGCGAGACCGCGAACAGTGTGGTGAAGTTGCCGAGCCGGGTGACACCACGGAAGACGTCGGTCAAGGGCTCCGTCGCCCGACCGTGCAGCCACTCCGCGAAGCGTTGGTCGGTGCGCGTCTCGCCCTCGATGATCTGCTCGTCGACGATGACGCCGAACGCCCAAAGGCTCACGGCGAGGGCAAGCAGCGCGCCCAGCAGCGGCAGGCCGAAAGAGCGCAGTCTGGCAACCAAGGGGCCATTGTTACCCTGCCTCCATGGCCCGCTCGGTCATCGTTTCCGCAGTCCGGACCCCGTTCGGGAGGCTTGGCGGCGGGCTCAAGGATTACGAGGCGACCGAGCTCGGCTCGCTCGTGATCCGCAACACACTCGATCGAGTCGGCCTCGAAAACGACGAGGTCGAGTACGTGATCATGGGCCAGGTGCTGCAGGGCGGCGTCGGCCAGGCGCCCGCCCGCCAGGCAGCGATCGGCGCCGGACTTCCGATCGAGGTCCCGTCCGACACGATCAACAAGGTTTGCGCCTCCTCGATTCGGGCCGTCCAGATCGCCGACCAGATGATCCGCGCCGGCGACCACGACGTCATCGTCGCGGGCGGGATGGAATCGATGTCGAACGCGCCGTACATCCTCAAGAAGGCGCGCTTCGGCTACCGGCTCGGCGACGGCACCCTGATCGACCTGATGACCCACGACGGGCTCACCTCGACCTTCGACAACCGCCACATGATCGAGCAGGCCTCGTTCGTCTCCCGCGAGCTAGGGATCTCGCGGGAGGCGCAGGACGAGTGGGCGCTCCGCTCCCACCAGCGTGCGATCGCCGCGATCGACGAGGGCCGCTTCAAGGACGAGATCGTCCCGGTCGGCGACCTCGACACCGACGAGGGGCCGCGGCGTGACACGTCGATCGAGCAGCTCGCTGCCCTGAAGCCTGTCTTCGACCCGGAGGGGACGACGACGGCCGGGAACGCGCCGGGGGTCAACGACGGCGCGGCCGCCTTGGTCGTCACGAGCGAGGAGTTCGCGAAGCAACGTGGTCTCGAGCCGCTGGCGACGATCCTCTCGCAGGCCTACGTCGCGGACGACTTCGCCTACCTGGCGCGCACGCCCGCGAAGTCGGGCCAGAAGGCGCTCGAAAAGGTGGGCAAGTCGATCGACGACGTCGAGCGTGTGGAGCTGAACGAGGCGTTCTCGTCGGTCGTCCTCAACTCGACGAAGATGCTCGGCGCCGACCCCGAGAAGGTCAACGTGAACGGCGGGGCGGTCGCGCTCGGCCATCCGATCGGGGCTTCGGGCGGGCGCATCTTGGGGACGATGATCTACGAGCTGCGTCGCAACGGCGGCGGGCTCGGACTGGCCGCGATCTGCTCCGGCGGCGGCCAGGGCGACGCGCTCTTGATCCAGGTCTAGGCGCCGACTCGGCGGCGCCGACCAGAAGAGGCCATGCCGGCTTTGCCGGCGTGGCCGGCTTAGGCGCCGAGGAAGTCGAGGACGAGCTGCGCGAGCTCTTCCGGCGCCCGCCACTGAATCATGTGGTCGGCTTCCTCGATCATGGCTCGCTCGGCGCCCGGAATTTCGCGGGCGAGGATGTCTCCGACTTCGGCAATGGCAGGCACGTCGTGGCCGGCAGTGATCACGAGCGTCGGGACCCCGATCTCGCCGAGCCGACTGACTGACGGCTCCTCGGCGTCGGGATCCTCCGCGTTCGAGGCTTCGGCGTTCTCGAGGAACATCGCCCGTAGCTCCTCGTCGACCCCCATCGGCGCCCAGATCTCGAGGTCGAGCTCGGCCAGCTCTGCTGCATCGCCCGCGGCCTCGGCTGCTTCCCAGCGCGCTTCCTGCTCGGGCGTGCCCTCGATGTTCAGGCGATGCCCCGCGAGGCCGGAAACGGCCAGAACAAGCGCCGAAATGCGCTCGGGACGCTTGATCGCCGCTTGGATCGCGATCCGGCCGCCGCGCGACGTCCCGAGGAGCGCGGCC
>JBKPFE010000206.1:0-3247 GCA_046728705.1 Actinomycetota bacterium | reverse complement strand
GTTGCTCTCACGTCCAGCTGCTTCTCGAAGTACGCATTGGACAGCTTCGACCGGCCGTAGCCGTTCGGGAGGTGCATGTAGACCTCTTGTCCGATGACGCGGAACTCGTCGGGCTCGGCGAGCGTCGGATCGAGCTTCCGGACGCGCGCGCGGTCCGGCTTGTCGGCCAGGAACGTCACGTGGAGCTTCGTCGGATCGTCCGCGTCGTCGGCGAACGGGTTGGCGGTGACGACCTTGGCCAGCTGCCGCTGCGTGCGCAGCAGGACGGTGACGTCGAGGCCGAGGTCGCGGCGGATTCGTTTCTCGATTGCTTCGGTCAGCTTCCCCGGGCTGTCGGCGCTCCTGAAAACGACGTTGCCGCTCTGCACGTAGGTCTCGACGTCCTCAGCTCCGAGGTTGGCAAAGAGCTCTCGCAGGTCCGGCATCGAGACCTTGTTGCGCGCACCGAGGTTGATCCCGCGCAACAACGCGACGTACGTCTTCAGGCTGCTTCCTGCTTTGCTCGCGCGCGGCATCGCGTCATTGTCGGGTTATTCGAAGTCATAGTCGAGGCTGAACGACCAAGACTCTTTGGCGCCTGTCGCGCTTCCAAGCGAGTGGCCGGCGGGCGCGGAAAGTGAGCAGAAGCGATCCAGTGAGTCCGAGCACGGCCGCGGCGAGCGCCGCGCTAGTCAGCAGGAGCCCGGACCCAAGCGCGAAGTTGACCGCGTCACCCTTCGAAACGCCGAGCGCGAACAGCACCCCGGCCGTCGTCCCCATGCCGGCGACGGCTCCACCGGCCGTGATGGGAAGGATCGCCGTTGCGGCGCTCATGCAGAGGACGACCAGCGCGAGGGTCGGCGAGAACGGGACGCCGAGGGCGCTCAGGAGGAAGGTGCTCCCGAGGGCGCGCGACGTCCAGCAGCCCAGGAGCAGCAGACCCGCGACCAGTGTAGGCCGCGAGAACCGCGTGCTATCCGCGAGGCGCCGGTAGATGATGTGGAGGCGGTGGGAGCGTCCGACTAGTGGGAGCCGTGCCACCCGCTGTCCGAGCGTGAGGATCACGAGGCATCCGATGCAGAACAGGACGACGACGATCAGCGGCGCGCGGAGGACCGGGCCGGACGTCGCGAGGGCGTAGCCGGCCAGCGGAAGCATCGCCACTGCGTCGACCATGCCGAGGGCGATGATCGAGACGGCAATTGTCTCGAGCCCCAGCGTCACCCCGCCGAGCCGTCGCAGCGTGCAGATCTTCACTACGTAGTCGAGCCGGAAAGGTAGGACCACTCCGCTGGCAGCGGCCGCCCCGCAGGCCGCGAGACAGCGTGCGCGGTCGGGGCGCTCGCGGCTGGGGAACAGCTGGTGCCATCCGAATGCACGGAAGCCGAAACTGGCGAGATAGGAGCATCCGGCGAGGAAGACCAGCGGGACGTGTGCCCCTTCGAGGGGCCAGCTCGCGTCGCTCAGGTATCGAGCGACGAGCACAAACGCGCCCAGCGAGAGAAGACAGAACGCGAGTCCGCCGAGGAACCTCAGTCGATGCAGGCTTAGGTGGATGCCGCGCCACGGCGCCGCGGGCCGGCTCACGACGACCGCGGGACGGACTGCGACCGTTTCGATCAAGGTCTGCCAGCTCCATCGGAGGCCGGCGAATCGGGTGGAAGCTTCGCGTTCGCGGCCACGGTCGGGTCGCTGTGGCGTGCGACGCCGCAGCTGGGGCAGCGCTCGAGGTGTGCGGAGTTCAGCCGGTACGGGCCCAGCGGCTTCCGGCAGTTGCAGTGCCACAGTCCAGAGCGAACGCGCACTTCGTTGTGCGCATCGAACGGAACTGCGACGCGAATCTCCACCATCAGTCCTTCCGGGTCGAAGCTTTCGTCGCCGACCGAGGAGTTGAGGTCGGCCAAGCACTGCTCCAACCCGCTTTTGCTGAGGGCTGACCTGTTCGCGGCGCCGGTTGCTATGGCCCGCGCGATGATTCGCTGCGCCGATCGCTAAGGCGCTGCAAGGCAAGTGTAGCACCGCACAAACTCTTAACGCGGGCGGGCCGGCGAGCTAGCCTGGGCGCTCGGACGGCGCCTGCGGTTCCGGTAGCGGCGGCAGCAGCAGGAGATGGCTGTCGACGATCGCCTGGGCGACGTCGACCAGTTTGTGGCCGTTGTGTTGCGAGTGGTCGCGCAACATTTCGAAAGCGCGGTCGGCGTCGATTGCGTGGCGGGCCATCAGGATCCCCTTGGCCTGCTCGATCGTGGCTCGGCGCCCGAACGCTCCTTGCAGGCTGTTGTACTCGGCGAAGCGCTGCAGCGTGATGTCGATCGCGCTCGCGAGCTCTCTGGGATTGTCGTGGAGGATGTAAGCGAAGATCCCGCGCTTGGCCGCTTCGTGCACGTAGGCCGGGTCCTCGGCCGAGAGCAGCGCGATCACGGGGCACGCGGCTTCGCGGACGATCTCGTCGATTAAGGCGAGCGCGTGCTGGGAAGACAGGCCGAGCCCGACGAGGGCGACGTCGGGCCGCTCTCTCGCGGTGACCGCGCCGACGTCCTGCACATGGATCTCGCGCGCGATCACTTCGTGCCCGAGTCCAGCCACGACCTGGGCAAGCAACTCGAGCCGCTCCCGCTTCTCGTTGGCGATTAAGACGCGCAAGTGCTGGATCTCTTGCCCAGCCATCGCCCCAAAATCTAGCGCTCAGCAGACCGAAACACGCGGTGCCGGCGAACGGTCGCGTTAGGTTAGGCGAGATGGCTGAGGGTCGGCTCTCACCGCTGAACTTGAATTCACTGCTGGCGGCGGTCGAGGCGGCCCCGCCGGTCGCGGCGGTCGACGTGCTCGCCGCCGCGCTGGCGGAAGCGATCGATGCCCGCGAGGTCAGTTTCCTGATCGCCGACTTCAGTGGCCGGTCGCTGATCCGACTTGGCCACTCGGGCGGGGAGGGGGCACTGCGGTTGCAGGGAAAGGAGACTGCGGAGCGGGTGCCGTTGGTTGGGACGCCGCACGGGCGGGCGTTGGCCACCCAGGCCGTCGAGGTGATGGTCGAGGATGGAGGCGCTCGGTTGTTCGCGCCGGTGACCAGCCGCGGTGAAGCGGTCGGTGTTCTGGAGTTGGGGCTGGACGACTTCCCGGTTGAGGAGACGGTGGCCGATGTGGCTCTGGCGGCGCACTTCTTGGCGTATGTGGTCATTGCGAACCGCCGGTACACCGATCTCTTCGAGTGGGGACAGCGCTCGGTTCCGTTGTCGTTGGCGGCGGAGATCCAGCATCGGCTGTTGCC
>JBKPFE010000238.1:0-5476 GCA_046728705.1 Actinomycetota bacterium | reverse complement strand
GGAGAGGACTTGAACCTCCACGGGCCGCAAAGCCCACAAGGCCCTCAACCTTGCGCGTCTACCAATTCCGCCACCAGCGCGCGCGGTCCAGTGTAGCGACGCCTATTGGAGGAGCCGGAACAGCAAAACGGTGTTCAGACCGAAGAGCACGGCGACGACGATCGTCAGCCTGGTCAGGTTCCGCTCGACGATGTGCGTGCCGCCCTGCGACGCAGGCACGAAGCCCAGCCCGCCCATCCCCGCCTCGCGCCCGGAGTGCATCAGCACGAGGGCGATCAACGCGGCGCAGATGAGGAAGTGGAGGAAGACGAGTGTCCCGACAAGCATCGGTCGCCGAGGATAGCAACGGCCAAGGCGACGACTTGGCGGCGCCGACCAAGGAGCCTGTTCCGGCTTTACCGGTGCAGGCGTTTCTATTCGGCGCCGAGATTCCGGATCTCGGCGACGAGCTCGCCGGCGATCCGGTCTTTCGTCAGGTACGCGGCGGCGCCGACCATGCGCGCCTCGTCGACGTCGACGACGTTCGAGCCGCCCGTCAGGATCAAGATGCTCGCGGTCGGATTTTGCTCGCAGATCTCGCGCGTGGCATCGAGTCCGTTCATGACAGGCATGCTGATGTCCATGACGATGACGTCCGGCGCGAGCTCGTGCGCGAGTGCGACGGCCTGTTTTCCGTCCGGCGCCGTGCCGACGACCTCGATCCCTGGTTCGACCTCGAGCAGCGCCTGCACCATCTCGGTGAACGGCAGCTCGTCGTCGACGATCAGCACATGGATCGAGCGCTCGAGATTGTTCGCGGCCAATTCGGCAGTTTTCATAGGGATTGGTTCTGATTCCGAGAAGTTCTGGTGAAAGATTTTAGTAGAAATGGACGCGCGTGAGCACATCCAGAAATTGCTTGTCACCGGTGACAACCGGCTGAAGCAGGGAGTTGCACCCGAGAAGGTGCGAGCGTCCTACGAGCAGGCGCTTACCGTCGCCCGCGAATCCGGGCTCGAAGGGACGGTCAAGCCGCTGGTCGAGCGCCGTCTTGCCGATCTCGAGCGGCTCGCAGGAGGACCGCCTCCACCCGCTCCGCCTGCCGACTGAGGTCGTGCCTTTCGGCGACCTCCCGCGCCGCCAGGTTCGGGCACGGGAGGGCCGCGGCAGCGGCGAGACCCCGCGCGAGATCGTCCTCGTCCGTCGGGTCGACGAGCACCCCGGCAGCTGACGTGACGAACTCGGGCGGCCCGCCGACGCGGGTGGCGACCACCGAGCGGCCGGCGGCCATCGCCTCGATCAGCGCGAGCCCGAACGGCTCCACCAGGCTAGGCTGGCAGAGAACGTGCGAACGGGCTAGCCAGTCCGGCACCGCCTCGTGCGGAACCGCCCCGGCAAGTGCCACGCCCGGCCTCCCCTCGAGCTCGGCGCGCAACGGACCGTCACCGACGAAGGTCAGCGTTCCCTCGCCGAGCCTGCCGAACGCATTTGCGAGCCGGACGACGTTCTTCCGCTCGCTGAGCGAGCCCACGCACAGGTACCGGGTCGGCGGCTGCGGAGCCGGCTCGACGCGGAAGCGCTCGAGGTCGACGCCGCAGTCGATCACCTCGACCTTCCCGCGCGCCTCCGGAATCTTCGTCTCGAGCTCCCGGCGGAGGTAGTCCGAGATCGCGACGACGGCCGAGGCGCGGCGGACGACGAAGCGTGTCGCCAACCGGATCCCCGGAACCGCGCCGATGTTGCGAACGTCCCGCCCATGAGCCGTGACGACGAGCGGCGCCTGCCCACCGAGGGCGCCGATGAGACCCGTGGGAACGAGGAAGTGCGCGTAGACGACGTCGGGACGAAAGCGCCGGGCGGCCGCGAGCGTTCGGCGTCCGAGACCGATGTGGCGCCGCTTGCCGCCGCCGCGGTGGTCGAGTACCGCCCGCTCCAGGTGATGCCCCCGACGGCTCAGCTCCTGCTCGAGCTGTTGCACGAAGACCCCGAGGTCGGGGTCGTCGGGGCCCGGGTACAGCTGCGAGACGAGGAGGATCTTCAGAACGCTCAGGCCCGTTGCGCGTCGTACATCCCGAACTCCTCGCGCAGGACGTCGCAGATCTCGCCGACCGTGCCTCGGGCGCGCAGAGCCTCCCGCATGGCCGGCAGGAGGTTCTCGTCATTCCGCGCGACGCGGCGAACCTCCTCCAGGACACGTGCGGCGTCCTCGGCGTTACGCTCGGCCCGCACCTTCGCCGTCCGCTCGAGCTGCCGTCGCTCGGCCTCCGGGTCGAGCGTGTGGAGCTCGATCGGCTCGGCCTCGTGCTCCTCGTAGCGGTTGACGCCGACGACGACGGTGTCGCCGCGCTCGACCGCTTCCTGGTAGCGGAAGGCCGCGTCCTCGATCTCGCGCTGCACGAAACCCTGCTCGATCGCCTCGACGGCGCCGCCCAGCTCGTCGACGCGCTCGATCAGCTCCCAGGCTCGCTCCTCGAGCTCGGTCGTCAGCGCTTCGATGAAGTAAGACCCGCCGAACGGATCGACCGTGTCCGTGCCGCCGGCTTCGTGGGCGAGGATCTGCTGCGTGCGGAGCGCGATCTTCGCCGAGCGCTCCGTCGGCAGCGCGAGCGCCTCGTCGAAGGCGTTGGTGTGGATCGACTGTGCGCCGCCGCCGACCGCCGAGAGCGCCTGGACGGCGACGCGCACGATGTTGTTCTCCGGCTGCTGCGCAGTCAGGGTCGATCCGCCGGTTTGCGCGTGAAAGCGCAGCGCCAGGGCGCGTGGGTTGGTCGCGCCAAAGCGGTCGTGCATGATCCTGGCCCAGAGCCGGCGCGCGGCGCGGAACTTGGCGATCTCCTGGAAGAAGTGGTTGTGGGCGTTGAAGAAGAACGAGAGCCGCTCGCCGAACTCGTCCGGAGAGAGCCCGGCCGCAACAGCCGCCTCCGCGTAGGCGATCCCGTTTGCGAGCGTGAACGCGAGCTCCTGGACGGCCGTCGCGCCGGCCTCGCGAATGTGGTAGCCGGCGATCGCGATCGTGTTGAAGCGCGGCAGCCGCTCGTGGCAGTACGCAAAGAGGTCGGTCGTGATCCGCATCGTCGGGCGCGGCGGGAAGATGTAGTTCCCGCGCGCGCAGTACTCCTTGATCACGTCGTTCTGCACGGTGCCGCGGAGCTGGTTGCCGGCGACGCCCTGCTCCTCGGCGACGAGCTCGTAGAGAATGAGCAGCAGTGCGGCGGGCGCGTTGATGGTCATCGAGGTCGAGACCTCGTCCAGCGGGATCCCGTCGAAGAGGAGCTCCATGTCCGCGATCGAGTCGATCGCAACGCCGGTCCGCCCCACCTCGCCGACCGAGCGCGGGTCGTCCGAGTCGTACCCGAGCTGCGTCGGCAGGTCGAAGGCGACGGAGAGGCCGGTCTGGCCCCGCTCGAGCAGATAGCGGAAGCGCTCGTTCGTCTCCTCGGCCGAGCCGAAGCCTGCGTACTGCCGAATCGTCCACGGCCGGCCGCGGTACATGTCGGGGTAGGGGCCGCGGGTGAAGGGGTACTCGCCGGGCGGCTCGAGCTCGAGACCCTCGACGTCATCCTGCGTGTAGACCGGCTTGATCTCGATTTCGGAGTCGGTCTGGCGACTGTCCTCTGTGGCTGCCACAGACGCAGCGTAGTTCCTGCGGACTCCCTCGTTACCCCGCCGCGTCGTGTATCTGGACGTTTCCACTCCTGTTCGGCGGAGCCAGAGCGGCGAGGGGGACGAAGTCCGCGCACGTCGCTGCCGGTTCGCCGGGGAACGGTTCGACCGCGTCTCCTTGTCCGCCGGGCAGTCCGGTGTCTAGGAAGACAACGACGAAGTTCGTCCCCGGCGGAACGTCGTTCGACGACGACTCGGTAACGACTGCGCCGGCCGCCGCGAGTCTTCCGGCGACGGCGAGGCATGTCACCTTGAGCCGAAACTGAAGCGTGTCGCCAGGCGTGCCTGGGAACGGCACGGTCGCGTTGATGTGCCCGCGCGCGTTCTCGCCGCTCGGTCCACTGCGCGCCTAGAAGCTGACGTTCGCGCCGAACGCATCGCGCGCTCCGCCGACCACACGGTCCTGTCCGCCGCTCGAAGCGGCAGTCGACGGGACGACGGGTGGGGAGCGCCACTAGGAAAGCCAGAACGAGAAGGCGCCGTTTCATCTCTGCCCCTTTCGTCAAGCGTGTTCTGGAGGAATCGTACGTCTGGGCTTCAATAAAGGCGAGAATGCGTCGTGTTGTCCTGCTCGTGGTGATGGTCGGAGCCCTCGTCGGCGCGGCTCCGGCCTGGAGCGCAGCAGTCACGCTGAGAGCCGACCACCGCGTCGCTCGGTACGACGACAGCGTTCGCTTCCGAGGGTCGGTGGCCTCCGCCAAGCCGCAGCAGGTGCTCCTCGTTCGAGACGGTGTCGTCGTTCGCTCGACCGTGACGAGTGGAGGCGGGTTCATCTTCGATCTCCGCGCGCGTAAGCCGGGGAGTTTCGTCGCCCGGACCGTCCTCGGCGAGTCGGCGCCGGTGGTGCTTCGGCTGCAGCCGCGGCTCCGGTGTCGGATCGTGGGCCGTCGGCTGCTCGGCCATCGGGTGTTTGTCGTCGGACGGCTCCTGCCTGCGGGCGCCGGGCGTTTGGTGCTCGGGCGAGTGGCGGTCCGGGTCGGGCCGGGTGGGCGCTTTCGCGCGCGGGTGCCAGCCTCGCGCGAGGGCTTCGTAGCGCGGCTGCGGCTGCGGCCGAAGGTGGGATACGTCTCCGTCGCGCGAAAGGTTCGCGTCCGACTCGCTTTCCCCGCACTGCAAATGGGCTCACACGGGCCGGCGGTGCTCGCGCTGAAGCAGCGGCTCTGGCAACTTCGCTACGCGCTGCCGAGCGTCGACGCCGGCTTCGGGTACAAGACGTACGAGGCCGTGATCGCGTTCCAGAAGGTGCACTGGATGGCCCGGACCGGCCGTGTCGATGAGGCGTTTTGGCGCGCCTTGTGGCGGACGTCCGTCCCGCGGCCTCGGGTTCGCAGCGGTAACTATTTGGAGGTCGACAAGTCGCGGCAGCTGGTGATCGAGGTCCGCGGCGGCCGTGTCGAGCGAGTGATCCACGCGTCGACCGGCGCTACGGGCAACACGCCGGTGGGAACGTGGCGCGTGTACAGCGAGGTCGCGGGCTGGAGCTGGGTGCTCTGGCAGCCCATGTACTTCCTCCGCGGCTTCGCGATTCACGGGTATCCGTCGGTGCCGCCATGGCCGGCGAGCCACGGCTGCGTGCGGGTGCCGATGTGGCTAGCCACCGGCCTTCGCGAACGCTGGGGCTACGGCACGACCGTGCGCGTCTACCCGTGAAGGTTCGGGTGCGACTCTTCGCCGGGCTGCGCGAGCGGGCCGGGTGGAGCCAGCGTGAGGTAGATACCGGCCCCACCGTGGGTGACGTCTGGGGCGAGTTAGGCCTGGGCGACGAGCCGGCGGGTCTGCTCTACGCGGTCAACGAGGAGTACGCGGACCGCGATCGTGAGCTGGCAGAGGGCGA
>JBKPFE010000198.1:0-4238 GCA_046728705.1 Actinomycetota bacterium | reverse complement strand
AGCGACGCGTCGCCGATCCCGCGGCGCGGGCGGTTGGCGATCCGCTGCAGGCTCACGGCGTCGAACGGGTTGTCGATCACCTGGAGGTAGGCGATCAGATCCTTGACCTCGGCCCGCTCGTAGAACCGCGGGCCGCCGATCACCTGGTAGGGGATCTCCTGCCGGACGAGGATGTCCTCCAACACCCGCGACTGGGCGTTCGTCCGGTAGAAGACCGCGATCTCGCTGCCGTTGACGCCCTGGTCGACGAGGCCGGCGAGCTCGGCGGCGACGAATCGGGCCTCCGCATGCTCGTCCTCCACCTCCAGCACCCGAACGGGGTCGCCGTCGCCGAGGTCGGACCAGAGGTTCTTCGGCTTCCGCTCGCGGTTGTGGGAGATGACGGCGTTCGCGGCTCGGAGGATCGTGTTGGTCGAGCGGTAGTTCTGCTCGAGCGGGATCGTCGTCGTCTCGCCGAAATCGCGCTCGAACTCGAGGATGTTGCGGATGTCGGCGCCGCGGAAGGCGTAAATCGACTGGTCCGGATCGCCCACGACACAAACGTTCCTGTGCTTTTCGGCCAGGAGCTGGAGCAGCCGGTACTGCGCGTGGTTGGTGTCCTGGTACTCGTCGACGAGGATGTAGCGGAAGCCCTTCTGCCAGCGCTCCTTCGCCTCTGGGAACCGCTCGAGCACGTCGACCGTCAGCATCAGCAGGTCGTCGAAGTCGACGGCGTTGGCGGCGAAGAGACGGCGCTGGTAGAGGTCGTAGACCTCCGCGACGGTCTGGTCGTAGAACGAGTCGACCCGGTTGCGATACTCGGCCGGACCGATCAGCTGGTTCTTGGCCGCCGAGATGTGCTCATGGATGCCTTTGGCGGGGAAGCGCTTCGGGTCGCGCTCGAGCTCCTCCAGGCACTGCTTGACGAGCCGGACCTGGTCGGCCTGGTCGTAGATGGTGAAGTTCGTCTTGTACCCGAGCCGCGGCGCTTCACGGCGGAGGATCCGGCCGCACGCGGCGTGGAAGGTGAGGATCCAGATGCGCCTCGCCACTTCGGGGAGCAGTTCCTCGAGCCGCGACCGCATTTCCCCTGCTGCCTTGTTCGTGAACGTGATTGCAAGGATCTCGTTCGGCTGGACCCCGACCGCGGCGATCAGGTGTGCGACCCGGTGCGTGAGCACGCGAGTCTTGCCGGAGCCGGCTCCCGCGACGACCAGCAGGGGCCCCTCCGTATGCAACACGGCCTCCCGCTGGGCGGGGTTGAGGTCGGCGAGATACGTCTCAGGGGAGGCGACAGCCATGTTGGTCGATGCTAGCCGCGTCGTCTCGAGCCGTCGTGCTTGACACTTTGAGTTTCTATACTTAGAGTTGCAAGGTATGAAAGCGGACGCCCTGAAGGGCCAGCTCGAGCTCGTCGTCCTTGCCACCCTCCGGGACGACCCGCTCCACGGCTACGGGATCATCAAGCAGATTCGCGATCGGACCGCCGGCGAGCTCGACGTGCTCGAGGGCACGCTGTACCCGGCGTTGTACCGCCTCGAGAGCGTCGGTATGGTGAAGAGCCGGTGGGAGACGGGGGCCGGTCGTCGCCGCCGGGTGTACGAGTTGACCCCCAAGGGCCGGAACGCTCTGGCAGCTCAGGTGTCCGAGTGGCGCAGCTTCGCGCGCACGCTCGACGTGATCTTAGGGCGCACGCCGTGAACGAAGCGACGACGATCGCGGCGTACCTCCGGCGGCTCGATCAGGAGTTGCGCCTGAAGCGGGCACCGCGTCAGCGCCTCCTCGCGGAGGCCGAGGATCATCTGCGCACCGCCGTCGAGGAGCTCGTCGGCGAGGGCCGCACTGCCGTCGACGCCGAGCACGTAGCGGTGGCGCGCTTCGGCGCCGCCGCGGAGGTCGCCCGTCGATTCGCCCACGTCGCGGCGTCGTCGACTGCGCAGGCGGCGATCGCTTGGTCCGGAGCCGCCTTCTTAGCGTACGCCTTCACCATGAGCCTCTTCCTCGTCACCGCTCCCGGCTGGCTGCGCGACTTCCCCCACGGCGCGCCGAGCATGCTCGCGTTGCAGATCGCCGCGGTTGCTCTGGCCGTGACGGTCGTCCGTGCTCTCCACTGGCAGCGGTCGCTCCTCATCGACGAGCAGCGGCTGCGCCTCATCGCGAACGGCGCCTTGACCGCCGCATTGGCAGTCGCCACGGGAGCGGTTGCCGAGAGCCTGCTGGCGCTCACGCGGCCTGGGCCTGCTCCGTGGGCAGACGCCTCCGCACTGCTCGCAACTTTCGGTCTCGCCGCCGTGCTGTGCCTCCCGGCCGCCCTCGTCGCCACGGCGGCCTACGCCCGCGCAAGCGGCCTGCGTGCGCTGCCCGGGAGGCATGCCTCGCATGCCTCGAGTGTCTTCCGCGACCTGACACTCGCGGAAGACATCGCTGCGGCGGCGCCCGTCCTCGGCGGGTTCGCACGGGCGGCGTTGAGGCGGCCTGGTTGGACCTGCGCTGCCGTGGCCGCAAGTGCCTTCGCCGCCGCCACCGTCGCGCAGTTGATCGGCAAGGACTTCACGGACCATGCCACGATTGTCGTCGGTGGCTTGGCGGTCGGCGCCTTCGAGGCTGCCGCGATCGTGGTCGGTTTCCTGACGCTCGGACGGCCGCTCGGACTGCGGTGACCCGTCGCCTCGTCCTCGTCTCGGCGGCCCTCGCCGTCGGCACAGGCGTGCTCGGCGCCGCCATCGGCGCGCGCGGCGACGCGGAACAGAAGCCGACCGGCGCCTGCCGGGACTGGATCGCAATACGCGCGCACGCAAATGAGATCGCCGCAGCCCGGCCGCTCGTAGCGAAGATGAAGCGGGCTTTCGGCGCGCCGGGGGTCGCCGTCGCGATTGCCGCAGACGGGAAGCTGGTGTGGTCAGCGACATGTGGCTTCGCCGACGCCCGGCGCAGAGTCCCGGTCGCTCGAACGACGACCTTCCGGATAGGAAGCGTCTCCAAGACCTTGACGGCCGCAACCGCAGCGCGGCTCGCGCAGCTGGGGCAGATGGACCTCGACGCCGAGGTCCAGCGCTACGTGCCCGACTTCCCCAGGAAGCAGCGGCCGATCACAATCCGCCAGCTCGGCGGACACCTCGCCGGCATTCGCCACTATCAGGGCCGGGAGGCGCTGAGCACCAAGCACTACGGCTCCGTCCGATCGAGCCTCGAGATCTTCGCCGACGACCCGCTCGTCGTCGCCCCCGGGACGCGCTTCTCCTACTCGAGCTATGGCTTCAACCTTCTCGGCGCGACGGTCGAAGGCGCCAAGGGAAGCCCTTTCGCCGCCGCTGTCACCGAAACCTTGCTGTCGCCGCTCCGGATGACCAGAACGCGGCTCGACGACGGGCGTCCCGGCCGTGGCCGCTCGCGCTTCTACGAGGTCACGTCGACCCGCAAGGCGGTACCGGCGCCTCGAGTCGATCTCAGCAACCGCTTCCCTTCCGGCGGCTTTCTCTCCACTGCCGAGGATCTGGCCCGCTTCGGCGCAGGGATCACCGACGTTGGCTTCATGAACGCGGCCACGCAGGATCTCCTGTTCACGCCGCAGAAGACGTCAAGCGGCGAGGCGACGCGGTACGGCTTCGGGTTCGAGGTCGGCCGGAGCCCCTTCGGTCGCGTCGCGGGACACACGGGGAACGTCGTCGGCGGGACCTCCTTCATCTTCGTCCATCCGCGAACGCGTGTCGTCGTCGCGCTGACGACGAACATCGGGTTCGTCACAGTCGCCAATCCTCCGAGCCTTCGACGCGTCCCGGATCCACCACAGCTTGCGATCCCGTTCATCCACCGAGCGCTCAAGGGCTGAGTGGATACGGCCTTCGGGCAAGCGCCGGCAGCACTTGCGACGTGACGAGCGTCGGCGTGACGGTGTAGCGGCGGCTGTAGCGGTAGCTCCCGTCGGGCCGTCGTAGCGGCGCGAGGAACCGGAAGGCGGCGGCCGGCGGCCGCGCTCCCGCAGCGACATACGCCTGGATCGCCCACGCGGTCGATTGCGCGTCGGGTTCGCGTCCAGGTGCCAGCCGGACGCCGCCGTTCGGCGCCGTGAGGCGGCGGAGGTAGGAGAGGCCGCGGCGGATCGGGCGGCCGCGGACGCCGCTCGCCCGCAACGCCTGAATCACCGCGGCGGTGTCGTTGGAGTCCGGCGCACCGCGAGGCATCCAGGACCAGCCTCCGGATCGGTGTTGAGCGCGGACGAGGTAGCGAACCGTTGCCGCTCCGGGCCGACCGAGCGCGAG
>JBKPFE010000112.1:0-2919 GCA_046728705.1 Actinomycetota bacterium | reverse complement strand
ACCCGCGGATGACCTGCGGGCAGATCGTCGGCGAGCCGATCCGTCTCCATCGGCTCGCTCGGCGGTCGGAGCTCGACGGCCGAGTGGGGGAGCTGTTTGACGCCGTCGGGCTGCGCCCCGAGCTTCGCTTCCGCTACCCGCTCGAGCTCTCCGGCGGGCAGCGACAGCGCGTCGGCCTCGCGCGTGCGCTCAGCGTCTCGCCCAGCCTGCTGATCGCCGACGAGCCGGTCTCCGCGCTCGACGTCTCGGTTCAGGCCTCCGTGCTCAACCTGCTCCGCGACCTTCAGGGCGAGCTCGGGTTCTCGTGCCTCTTCATCAGCCACGACCTTGCCACGGTCGAGTTTCTCTGCGACCGGGTCGCGGTCATGTACCTCGGCAAGATCGTCGAGCTCGCGCCGCGGAAGGAGCTCTTTGCCCGGCCGCAGCACCCGTACACGCAGGCGCTGCTGTCCGCCGCCCTCGTCCCGGACCCGGACGTCCAGCGGACGCGAAAGCGGATCGTGCTCGACGGCGACATCCCGAGCCCGATCGCGCCCCCGTCGGGCTGTCGCTTCCGCACACGCTGTCCGCTCGAGCAGGAGTCGGCTCCCCGCTCGACCGAGGAGGAGCCGCCGCTGATCGACGTGACCGGGCAGGGGCATTTCGTCGCCTGCCATCTCGTGCGTCGCGGGACCGAGGCGCCCCGCATCGCCGAATCGCCAGTCGAGCTCACCCGATGAGCTTCACTACTCGCCCTGAGCTGCGCGGCACCTTCGGCATGGTCACCTCGACGCACTGGCTCGCATCCGCGGTCGGGATGGCCATGCTCGAGCGCGGTGGGAACGCCTTCGACGCCGCGGCCGCGACCGGCTTCACGCTCCAGGTCGTCGAACCGCACTTGAACGGGCCCGGCGGGGATCTGCCGGTCGTCGCCTGGAGCGCGGAGCGAGGCGAGCCGCTCGTTCTCTGCGCGCAGGGAACCGCCCCAGCGGCGGCGACGATCGAGCGGTTCCGCGGGCTCGGGCACGAGCTCGTCCCGGGGACGGGTCTCCTGGCCGCCTGCGTGCCCGGAGCGTTCGACGGCTGGATGCTGCTCGTCCGGGAGTTCGGGACGGTCGGGCCGGAGGACGTGCTCAAGCCTGCGATCGGCTACGCCGACAACGGCTACCCGGTCGTCCCCGGGATGACCGCGACGATCAAGCGTGTCGAGCCGTTGCTGCGCGACTGGCAGGCGTCGGCCGACCTCTACCTGCCGCCTCCTCGCCCGGGCACCCTCTTCCGAAACCGGGCGCTCGCCGCGACGTACCGGCGGATCCTCGACGAAGCGGGACAGGGGACGAGGGAGCGGCGGATCGAACGGGCGCGAGCGGCGTTCTATCGCGGCTTCGTCGCGCAGGCGATCGACTGGTTCTGTCGTGAGAACGGCGGCCTGCTGGCGGGGCAGGATCTGGCCGGGTGGGAGGCGGCGCTCGAGCCGCCCTCGACCTACGACTACCATGGTTACACGGTCTGCAAGACCGGCCCTTGGGGCCAAGGGCCGGTGTTCTTGCAGCAGCTCGCGCTGCTCGCCGGGCTCGAACTAACGGATCTGGGTCTCGGCTCGGCCGAGTACGTCCACACGATCGTCGAGTGCTCGAAGCTCGCCTTCGCCGATCGCGAGGCGTTCTACGGCGATCCGAGCTTCGTCGACGTCCCGCTCGAGCGGCTTCTCTCGCCCGAGTACAACGACGAACGGCGCGCCCTGATCCGCGAGGAAGCGTCCGGCGAGCTGCGACCGGGCGGGGGGCGCCTGCCGACCCTCGTCGAGGCGGCGGCGACCGTCGGCGCCGGGGAGCCGACCCGTGGCGACACGGTCCACCTCGACGTCGCCGACCGGTTCGGCAACTTCGTGTCGGCGACGCCGAGCGGGGGCTGGCTGCAGGGCTCGCCCGTCATCCCCGGGCTCGGCTGGCCGCTCGGGACACGGGCCCAGATGTTCTGGCTCGAGGAAGGCCTACCGTCCTCGCTCGAACCGGGCAAGCGGCCGCGCACCACGCTGTCGCCGTCGATCGCCTTGCGCGGCGGCGAGCCGTACCTTGCGTTCGGCACACCGGGCGGCGACCTGCAGGACCAGTGGTCCCTGCACGCGTTCCTGAACCACGTCCACTTCGGCCTCGACCTCCAGGCCGCGATCGACGCGCCCGAGTTCCACACCGACCACTTCCCGAGCTCCTTCTATCCCCGCCAGGCACAGCCCCGGTCGCTGGCGCTGGAGGCGCGGCACCGCGAGGAGGTCGTCGCGGACTTGCGGGACCGTGGCCATGACGTCCACGTGACCGACCCTTGGTCGCTCGGGCGCGTGAGTGCGGTGGGGAGGGAGGACGGAGTGCTGAAGGCGGGGGCGAACCCGCGCGGAATGCAGGGGTACGCGATCGGCCGGTGACGTGCAGCGGAGTGTCGCCTGCTTGACACCTCCGCTGTCGGGCGCGCGAAGGAAATCCACGGCGGACCTTCCTAGCCTCAATGGATTGGTCGGGTCATGGTCGTAAAGGTTCCGTATGGATGGAAGAAACGCGGGAGCCCTTTAGCCATGTGGGTTTCGTGTCCTCGCCGGCTTCGCGCTGGGCTCGCGGAGGCCGATCGCCGAGTCGCCAGGGCCGGCAAACCGTAAAGAGATCAAGAGCAAGGCGTAAGAATTTTCGATTAGCAGGTGTTTTCCATTACTTCTGGGCATAACCCTGTGGACAGAGAACAGTCACAGGAGGAACACCTAATGCGAAGACTCTTCATTGCGGTAGCGGCAGTCTTGGCGCTCACTGGGCTCGGATCCGCCACTGCCGCGGACCGCGCCGTCACGATCTCGCGCACCGGGTTCGTGCCGGCGGATGTCACCATCGCTTCCGGCGACTCGGTGACCTGGCGGAACACGGACACGGCCGCTCACCAGGTCGTCTTTACCCA
>JBKPFE010000120.1:0-4956 GCA_046728705.1 Actinomycetota bacterium | reverse complement strand
GGGAAGGGGAAGCCGCCATGGCGCCGACCTCGTTCATCACGCTCGACGGTCTTCGCCGCCTCGGCTGGAAACAGATCCCGTCCGGCTGGCTCATCGAGTCGGGCCGGCCGTTGACGAGCGACCAGATCGCTGACGCCCGCGACCAAGCGGCCCGTGGCGGCCTGACGATCGAGACACGGCGAGAGAGCTCCTCCTTCACGACGCTCATCGCCATCGCAACCGCCGCAGGCGCCCTCCTCGCGCTCGCGATCCTCGCCATGACCGTCGGGCTGATCCGCAGCGAGAGCGCCGGCGATCTGCGCACCCTGACCGCGACCGGGGCAACGAGCAGGATCCGCCGAACGCTGACCGCCGCAACCGCCGGCGGGCTCGCCCTCCTCGGCGCGCTCCTGGGCGTCGCCGGCGCCTATCTCATGCTCGCGGCGACGTACTTCGACAAGCTCGACTATCTCAGTCGGATCCCGGTGCTCTACCTCGTCCTGATGGTCGTGGGCATCCCCGTGGCGGCCGCCGTGGCCGGCTGGCTCCTCGCCGGCCGCGAGCCGCCCACCATCGCCAGGCCCGCCATCGAGTGACCGGAAATCTTCATGGGCTTCTTAGCCTTCCTTCAGGCCGACCTTAGTCGCGGCTGCTGAGCTTGTCCGATGGCAGTCGCCGGCATCGAAGTCACGATCGAGCGACGCGAGCACGCCGCGGCGCGGTCGCCACGACCGGCAGGTCGGCGCCGCTCGGTCGTCATCCTCGGCAAGCCGACAGAGACGAATTGCGCACTTGCCGCGGCGTTTGCCGACCTAGGGCAGCGAGCGCGGCTCGCCGGCGTCACCGCTCTTTCGCGCATTGGGCAAGGCGATCTCGCGATTGCCCGCCTCGACGTCCTGCCAACACTCGACGGGGTCGAGCCAGGGATTTGGCGCCTGACTCGGCTGGAACGTCGGGGCGTGCACGTCATGAATGGTTCAGTCGCGTTGTTCGCTGCCCACGACAAGCTGTCGACGGCACTCTTCCTCGGCCGCGCCGGCGTCGAGCAACCGCGAACGGCACACCTCCGCGACGGATCGCTTCCGACGTTTCCTCCCCCGTACGTCGTGAAGCCTCGCTTTGGCAGCTGGGGGCGCGACGTCTACCTCTGTCGCGATGACGCCGAGCTCCGGGCGCGCCTCAAACGGCTCAGGCGCCGGCGCTGGTTCCGTCGCCACGGCGCGCTCGTGCAGTCACTCGTCGAGCCAACGGGGCGCGACCTCCGCGTCGTCGTCGCCGGAGGCCGCGTCGTCGGCGCGGTGGAGCGCCGTGCCCGACCGGGGGAATGGAGGACGAACGTCGCTTTAGGCGCCGTCCGCCGGCGCGTGGATCCGCCGCCCGCGGCGCGCGGGCTCGCGCTCAGTGCGGTCGCTGCGCTCGGGATCGACCTCGCCGGCGTCGATATCGCCAGCGACGAGACCGGCCGCGGATATGTGCTCGAGGTCAACGGCGCTGTCGACTTCAACCCGACGTACGCCGCGGGCGTCTTCGCGGCCGCCGCCGCGGCGCTGCTCGAGCGAGCAACTGAGCGCGAGTGGGCCGCCGGCGCCGCTCGTCAGCCGACGCGCGACCCGGTCACGGTCGCCCGGCCCGCTCTCGAGCAATAGGCCGTGCGACCGGGGGTTTGTGCCTGAACAGCCGGCCGTAACGGCTGACCTCGAACGTTGCCCCCGCGTGCGCGAGAAGGTTCCAGAGCAGCACTTGGTTTGACGTAAGGACCGGGCGACCGATCGCAGCCTCCAACGGCGCGATTGCTCCCGCCGCTCGGAATCCGTTCCCTCCGATGAAGATCGCCTCCGCGTCGTCACTCACGTGGCGAGACGTCCACTCGAACACGGCAGTGGCCTCAATCCGCCGCGGATCTCGTGAGAGTCCGGCCGACGTGGACGAGACGACGACGAAGCCCTCACTTTGGAAATAGGCTGCACCGAGCTCGTTCAGTTCAGCGTCAAACCACGGTGGATCGACGAGCGCGACGCGCTCGACGTCGAGCAAGCGCAGAGCCAGCACTGCCGAGGCGCACGTCGCCAAGACCGGAATGCCAACCTGCCGCGACAGCCTCGAGACCACAGCGGCTTCGGCGTCGGAGCCGATCGCATAAGCGGAGCTCGTCGACGCGTAGCCGATCACGTCGACCGAGCCCCGCCCGAGCATGTCGGCCACAGCATCGAGAAACGGCGGGGCAGTCAGCATGCGCAGCCCCGACAGGGTCGTCGGAGTGGCTCCGACGCCGACGGCCGCTGCGTCGCTCGAAACGCGCGCTACACAGGTCACGACCCGCCCGGGCGCCATTTCTGGAAACTCCTCCACCGGCCCAATCGCCGTGTGCGGACTCAGCACTCCGACTCGAATCACCGTGTCTGTTCCTAGGCGGACTCGATGTGCACGAAAGAGGCCAAGCTCTCGCGTTCGACAAACGGGACCTCGTCGCCGCGACGGAGCTTCTTCACCTTGACGAAGGCATCGAGCGCCAGCGCGGCCAGCACGGCAAGCCGCTGAAGGTGGCGTTCGTCGTTCTCGTCGAAGTCCCCGCCGTCGGCCTTGTCCGATAGCTGCAGGAGGCCGTAGTTGAGGCCGTCCTCACCGACGAGCGGGACCGCCAGCAGGCCACGCAGCGGCTGGTGGGTGTCGGCGGCCTCGCCGTAGCCGCGCCAAGCCGGGTGGCGCTCGAGCTCGGCCTGGGTCAAGCGCAGGGCGGTGTTTTCGGCGACGACGAGCGCGTGCACTCCGACGCCGCGCGCCGGCATCGTGAAGTCGCGGAAGGCGGCGTACTTGTCGGAGAGCGAGAAGTACTTGCGAGCATGGGTCCAATCGCCGTTGACGATCAAGCTCATCGCCGCTTGATGCGCGCCGATCAGCGCCCGTGCCAGCTCGCAGGTCGTCTGCAGCGTCGCGTCGACGCGGCTTTCGAACTCGAGCTGCACGTGGTCGGCGCTCACGATCGCGGTCAGGCTGTGCTCGCGAGCGTCACCTGGTAGTGACGCATCTCGTTGATGTCGTGCACGAACGGCCCGACCGCCTCGAAGAAGCTGCGGAATTCGGGGCTCTGTCGAAAGCCGGAGAGGTGTCCCTCCTCGGAATCCCACTCGATCCGAACGACGTGCTGGGTCGGATCCTCGCTGCAGCGCGAGACTTCGTAGCGCTCGCAGTGCTCGGACGCCTGAAGCGCCTCGGCCGCACGCCGATAGGCCTGCTCGAACGCTTCCGCGCGGCCGTCGTCGATGCTGTAGCGGATGTACTCAACAACCATTTATCTGGCCTCCGAAGTAGCTGCAGGTTCGCCGCTGGGTGGGCTCGCACCCTCGGCCTCGAGCCGTGGGAGCCACTCGAGCCAGCGCGGCAGGTACCAGTTCCACTCGCCCAGGAGCTTCATCACGCTCGGGAGCAGGACGGAGCGGATGATGGTGGCGTCGACGAGCAGGGCGACCGCGACTCCGAAGCCCATCTGCTGGAACATGATCAGGTCACCACGCGCGAAGCCGGCGAAGACGGCGACGATGATCAGCGCCGCGCCGGTGATGATCCGCGCCGTCGAGCCGACGCCGAACGTCACCGCATCCGTCGTGTCCCCGGATTGGTCGAAGCGCTCCCGGATTCGGCTGAGCAGGAACACCTGGTAGTCCATCGAGAGCCCGAAGAGCACCGAGAAGAGGAAGAGCGGCACCCAGGCCTCGATTGTGTCCGTCTGCTGGAAGCCGAGCAGGTCGGCACCAACGCCCTCTTGGAAGACGAGCACGAGCAGGCCGTAGGCGGCGCCGACCGAGAGCAGATTCAGACCGACGGCGGTCGCGGCGACGACGACCGAGCGGAAGACGACGGTCAGGAGGACGAACGTGAGCAGGAGAACAAACGCGATCACCCAGGGGGCGGGGTCGATCACCGAGTCGAAGTAGTCGATGTTCTCCGAGGTCGTTCCCCCGACCAGCGCCTCCGCGTCGGTCCCGGCGAACACGTCCGGGACGATCTCGCTCCGGAGCCGGCTCACTGCGTCGATCGCGCTCGTCGACGCCGGGTCGCCCGTGACCGGCACGGAGAGGAGTGCGACTTCTCCGTTCGGGGAGCGATCGATCTCGCCGTCTCCGAAGCGGCGATCGGCGGCAAGGCGGGTCCGGAGCCCGTCGAGGGCGGTAGCGACGCCGTCACCGGACGCGTTCGACACGACTATCTCCGCCGGATGCGGTGTTGTCCCGGGGAAGTCGCGCTCGAGCGCGACGAAGCCCTGCTTGGAGACGAAGCGGTCGGGAAGCGTGGAGACGCCTCCTGTCCCGACGTCCAACCTGAACACCGGAAGGGCGAGCGCGACCAGCAGTCCCGCCGAGAGCGCGAGGCTGAGCCCGGGACGGCGCAGGACACCCCGCACAATCGCGCCCCAGAAGCGTCCTTCCGGGTTGGACTCCTCTACCGAGCGCCGCCCGACGATTGGGATGCGGAGGGCGTTGACGCGGTCGCCGATGAGCCCGAGCAGTGCAGGCAGGAGCGTGAGTGCCGCGAGCACCGAGGTAATCCCGACGAGGATCGCACCGGCCGCGAGGCTGCGCATGATCGAGCTCGGGACGAGCAGCATCCCAAGCATCGCGATCACGAAGGTCGTGCCGCTGAAGAGCACGGCCCGGCTGGCGGTCGCGCCCGACGCCTCGATCGCGCCGAGCTTTTCACGTCCCTGCCCTCGCTCTTCGCGGTAGCGAGAGACGACGAAGAGGGAATAGTCGATCCCGAGCGCAAGGCCCATCCCCGTGAGCATGTTGATGACGAAGACCGAGAGCTCGAACTGCTGAGCGAGCAGCGCGGTGAGTCCGAGCGCGACCACGATCGCGACCATCGCCATCAGTAGCGGCACGAGCCCGGCGACGACGGCGCCGAAGACGAGCAGCAGGATGATCAACGCGGCCGGGAGCCCGAACTGGAGCTCGCCCTCCTGGAGATCCTCCTCCGAGAGCA
>JBKPFE010000384.1:0-1994 GCA_046728705.1 Actinomycetota bacterium | reverse complement strand
GGCTTCACGTCGCGGTGGATCAGTCCGCGCTCGTGCGCGAAGCCGAGCGCGCGCGCCATCTGCAGGGTGAGGAGAAGGGCGTCGCGGACCGGCAACGGGCCGCTCCGCTCGATCAGCTGCTTGAGGTTTTCGCCCTCGACGTACTCGAAGACGATGTACTGCCGGCCTTTTTCCTCGCCACGGTCGATGACCGTGACGATGTTGGGGTGGCTGAGCTGGGCAACCGAGCGCGCCTCGCGCCGGAAGCGCTCGACGTACTCCTCGTCCTGCGTGAACTGCTCGTGGAGCGATTTGATCGCGATCGTGCGGTCCAGCAACCGGTCGTGCGCCTTCCAAACGCTCGACATTCCGCCCCGGCCGATGAGCTCGACGAGCTCGTACCGGCCCGCGATTACGTCCCCCGCAGACATGGGGACAAAGGCTACTGCGCTAGGCGAGAGCGACCTCGAGCGACGCCTCCCAGACGGCGAGCGCCTCGTCGAGCTCGGCGTCGGAGAGGGTGAGCGGGGTCAGGACGCGGATGCAATTGGAGTAGATCCCGGACTTGAGCAGCAGCAGTCCGCGTGTTGCCGCCGCCTCGGCGACGGCGGAGGCGAGGCGTGGCGCCGGCTCCCTGGTCTCGGGATCCTCGACCAGCTCGAGCGCCAGCATCGCGCCCAGCCCCCGGACGTCGCCGATCTGCGGGAAGCGCTGCTGCCACGCCAGCATCCGCTCGCGGAACTGGTCGCCGAGGACCGACGCCCGGGCGCAGAGGTCCTCCTCGCCGATGACGTCGAGGACGGCGAGGGCCGCAGCCTGCGCGACCGGATTGCCGACGTACGTGCCGCCGATTGCGGAGTCGGACGGAGCGTCCATGATCTGCGCCTTGCCGATCACGCCGGAGAGCGGCAGCCCCATCGCAATCGACTTCGCGATCGTGATCAGGTCGGGCTCGACGGTGTAGTGCTCGATCGCGAACAGCTTGCCGGTGCGCGCAAAGCCGGTCTGCACCTCGTCGACGACCATCACGATCCCGTGCTCGTCGCACAGGCGGCGGACGCCGTCCATGAACTCCTGGGGCGCGACGACGAACCCGCCCTCGCCCTGGACCGGCTCGAGCACGATCGCGGCGACGGTCTCGGCCGCGACGTGCGTGACGAGCGCCTGTTCGAGTGCCGCCAGCGCCTCGGCTGCAGTCGGGCCGCGATACTCGTTCGGAAACGGCACGCGGTAGACCTCGGGCGCGAAGGGGCCGAGCCCGGCCTTGTACGGGTGGGTCTTGGAGGTCATCGACAGCGACAGCAAGGTGCGGCCGTGGAAGCCTCCCTCGAAGGCGATGACCGCAGGCCGGCCCGTGAAGGAACGTGCGAACTTGATCGCGTTCTCGACCGCCTCGGTGCCGGCGTTGAAGAATGCGGCCTTCCCGTTCTCGATCGGAGCGAGCTCGCAGAGGCGCTCCGCCAGGCGGACGTAGATCTCGTACGGGACGATCGTGAAATCGGTGTGGCTGAAGTGCTCGAGCTGCTCCTGGGCGGCCTCGACGACCCGCGGATGGGCGTGGCCGACGTTCAGGCACCCAACGCCACCCGTGAAGTCGATGAACGTGTTGCCGTCGACGTCGGTCAGCGTGGCCCCCTCGCCACGCTCGATCACGATCGGGAAATTGAGCGACAGCGGGTCGGCGATGACGCGCTCCTTCCGTGCGATGATCTCGCGGGAGCGAGGGCCCGGAATCTCGGTGCGGATGTCGATCGTCTTGGTCGCCGCCACGGAGCGAAGATAGCGGAGCCTTCGGCTCATTGCATACTGAATAGGTTGTATTCATGAACATGCGTGAGCGGCCGCTGCGACGGAGCGATCTCGACCAGGATCCGCTGCGTCAGTTCGAGCGCTGGTACGAGGAGGCCGGGCAGGTCGTCGAGTTTCCGGAAGCGGTCGCGCTGGCGACTGCGTCGCCGGACGGGCACCCGTCGGTGCGCATGGTGCTGGCCAAGGCCTTCGACGAGCGCGGGTTC
>JBKPFE010000071.1:0-2130 GCA_046728705.1 Actinomycetota bacterium | reverse complement strand
GTTGGTGGGCGAGAGCATCGATTGGCAGATCTGCGCCACCGACCAGACGAGCTGGGCGACAAGGTTGTCGCGAAAGAGCTGCCAGAGCCGGTAGACGTTCGGGATGCTGCTGACGAATACGTGTGAACCGGGCGGAAGTCCAGCTGCGAGCACGTTCATCGTCGCGGCGAACTGGGCCTGGAAGTCGCTCACACTCGTCATGGTCGAGGGCGAGCTCGTGCAGACGTCGTTGGCGCCCATCAAGACAGTGACGTAGCGCGCTCGCTGCGTCACGGCTGTCTGCGCCTGCGCTTGAGCGTCGCTCATCCTTGCCCCCGAACGGGCGTCGTTGAAGTTGTGTCCAGCGATGCTTGGATTCAATGCACGGATGCGCTCGTAGTGGCTGCGGATGCCGTCGAAGGCGCCGCCGCCGGTGCTCCATGACTGGGCCGGGTGGTCTCCGTACCAGCAACACACGTCGGCCGCTCGCGTGATCGAGTCGCCGATCCCGGCAATGCTGTCCGGGAGGTTCGGCGCAGCCGAGGCGGCCGGCGCTGCGGTCAACACCGCAGCTACGAAGCCGAGCAGCAGGAATCTACGCGTCTGCATTTCGCAACCCTTCTCTCGGTTGGTACAGGCGCTGGTTCATATTCCCCACGCGGCTGATTTCACACCGCCGGCCACATGTCGCCTTCGGCGATCTCGAGCAGGTTTCCGGCCGGATCCTCGAAGTAGAACGAGCGTGGCCCGCGTTCCCACTCGATCTCCTTGACGATCTCGACGCCCTTCCCGGTGAGCTCGTTCTTCCAGCGCTCGTAGTCGCCCTCGCGGGCGAGAAAGCAGGTGTGCACCGAGCCCAGGGCGCCATGGGGCGGCGGCCAATCTTGAACCGACGACTCGTCGCGGTTGAAGAGCAGGAAGACACCGTTCGGCAGGCGGTGTCCGTACCTCTGCTCACCGAACGGCCGCAGCCCGAGGACCTCCCGATAGAAGCGCCGCGTCTCCTCCTCGTTCTCGGTCGCGCAGTAGACGACCGTCTCGAGCACGCCGGCGAGCTCCATGGAGGCATGTTGTCAGCTTCAGTCGAGCAGTTCGGCGCTGGAGCCCGGATAGACCGCCTCCCAGCCACGGAGGTAGAGCGCAAGCGCCATGCGGGCCTTCGGTTCGTCGTAGCCCTCCGGAACATCGACCTCGACGGCGATCCCAGCGGAGTGTGCCTCGACCTCCCCAAGATGAGCGACCCAGTCGGCACGCCGAAGGAAGTCGACGAAATCGTCGCCGAGGCCGGGGTCGCTCAGGCGGACGTGCATTCGCTCACTCTCGGTGACGAGCGTCTCGGGTTCAAGTCCGGACCGTCCGGTCCGATCTCATGGATAGGCTGATTGCGTGGCCGTCTTGACGTCCCAAGTCGAGCGTGATTCGGAGGTCTTCGCCGCTCGGCGCGCGCGAATGGAGCTACTCGTTGCGGAGCTGCAGGCGCGCACCGTGCAGGTCGCTCGTGGCGGCGGCGACAAGGCGGTCGAGCGCCATCGCTCGCGCGGGAAGATGACGGTGCGGGAGCGGATCGATCGCCTCGTCGACCCAGGCAGCGCGTTCCTCGAGCTCAGCGCACTGGCCGCCTGGGACATGTACGACCGGCAGGCGCCCGCGGCCGGGATCGTCACCGGCATCGGCGTCGTCGAGGGACAGGAGTGCGTGATCGTCGCCAACGACGCGACCGTCAAGGGCGGCACCTACTTCCCCGTGACGGTCAAGAAGCACCTCCGTGCACAGGAAATCGCCGACCAGAACCACCTGCCGTGCATCTACCTCGTCGACTCGGGCGGCGCGTTCCTCCCACTCCAGGCCGAGGTCTTCCCCGACCGGGAGCACTTCGGCCGGATCTTCTTCAACCAGGCCCGTCTGTCGGCGAAGGGGATCCCACAGATCGCGGCCGTGATGGGCTCCTGCACGGCCGGCGGCGCCTATGTGCCGGCCATGAGCGACGAGACGGTCATCGTGCGCGGGACCGGGACGATCTTCATCGGGGGGCCGCCGCTCGTGAAGGCGGCCACGGGACAGGAGGTGACCGCCGAGGAGCTGGGCGGCGCCGACGTCCACACGCGCCGCTCCGGAGTCGCCGACCACTACGCGACGAGCGACGAGCATGCA
>JBKPFE010000101.1:0-3494 GCA_046728705.1 Actinomycetota bacterium | reverse complement strand
CGGTGGAGGCGGAGGGGGAGGAGGCGGCGGCAGAAGAGGGGGAGGAGGCGGAGGAGGAGGAGGAGGAGGAGGAGGAGGAGGAGGAGGAGGCGAAGGCGGCGGCGGCGGCGGTGGCGGCGGCGCTCCGTACCAGTTGCGGTGCTGGGCGTCGCCACCGAACTGCCCCCACTCGATGGGCCCGTATGTCTGACCGTGCAGGTCGTACACCCAGACCCTGTCGTACGGTCCTTCATAGCCGGCCCAGGCGCTCCCCAGCACCACGAGCTCGTTCCGGCTGTCGTTGTCGATGTCCGCGATGGCTGGCACGCCACCAGAGCCGATCATGAGCGCCTTCGGGAAGTGTGGGTGCATGACGCCGTTGCGGCTGTAGAGCCGCACGTCGCCCTGGGTAGACGAACCGCCCACCTGCTTTGTGATGGCGATGTCCGGGAAGGAGTCGCCGTCCACATCTCCGATCACGGGGGCTGAGCTGCCGAGCCAGCCGTAGGACCACGTCTTCGGCCACCCTGGGAAGGCGGTGCCGTCCCCCTTCCATACGTCAAGAGCGTTGTCGGTCTGCACGACGATCTCGGGCACGCCGTCTCCGTCCAGGTCGCCGAGGGCGGGAGCGGTGCCGTAGCCAACGGTGCTCGCCGCAGTCATCGTGCGCTCGACGGTGCCGTCGGCGGCGAGCACTTTCACTTTGGCGCCCCCGTCCGATGTGACCACCACGATCTCCTGGGCGCCGTCGCCGTCGACGTCGCCTATCGCCGGGAACGTGTCGGGGTAGCCGTAGCTCGTGCTTACCCGGACGGGAAAACCGGCTACCGGTGTGCCATCGTGGTGGTACGCGCACAGGTAGACGCCGGGAGTAGTAGACCCGGACGCCGACACGATTTCCAGGTCGCCGTTGCCGTCGAGGTCGCCGATCGCCGGCGTATGCAGTTCCTGCCCCCCGTAGCAATCGGCGGGCCAGCCGGTTAGAACCGAGCCGTTCGCCCGGTACGCATGCAGCGCCCAGTCCTCCTGTTCGGTAAAGATCTCGTCGAGGCCATCGCCATCCACGTCAGCCAGGCTCGGTGGCGTGGCAACGTAGTTGGCGCCCCGCGGCCAGCCGGCCAGACGCACCCCAGCCCCGTTATAGGCGACCAGGCTTCCACCCCAATACCCGGTGAAGACCTCGAAGCTGGGAAACGAGGCGGAGAGCTGCCCTAATGCCGGGTAGCCTGCGCCGAGAAAGCCCGGCAACGGCCAGCCCGGCTGCCGTGACCCGTCCGAGTTCCAAGCGTAGAGGGGACCCCCGGCCAGCGCGGTCACCAGAATCTCCAGCGTCGGATCGGCGTCAACGTTGCCGACGAGGGTGTGGATGGCCGGCCCGCCGTGGTACGAGCCTGCTCTCTCGTAGGTCTTTACGGGAAAGCCAGGCTCCAGGTCGGGGTCGGACGGCGGTGGCGGTGGCGGCGGCGGCGGCGGCGGTGGGGGCGGTGGCGGCGGAGGGCCACTCGCCGCGGCCGTGACGGCCGCGAGAGCGTTGAGCTTGCCCTCGCCCCAGACGTTGTTGTCGTCGACCGTGCCGCCACAGGTCAGATCGGAGACGTCGGTCGCCGTGTCGTCCAGGAAGCTCCGCGTGCCGGCAATGTTGCCGATCAGCCCCGGCGCCTCTGACCACATGAGCGCGACCGTCCCGGCCACGTGCGGCGAGGCCATCGAAGTTCCGCTGAAGCTCCCGTACCCACTCCCCGGCACGCTGCTGCGGACGCCGACGCCGGGTGCGGCGATGTTCGGCTTCGGCTCATTGGCGGAAGCGGAAGGACCGCGGCTCGAGAAGCTCGCGATCGTGCCGTTGACGTCGAAGGCGCCGGAGGCGTAGCTGTTCGCGTAGTCACCGGGCGAACCGGCCGTGCTGCAGGCTGAGCCGCTGTTCCCGGTCGAGAAGGCGGGGAAGATGCCTGAGGCGATCCAGGCGTCGACGATTGCCTCGTACCAAGGATCGCCTGGCCCTCCCCCCCAGGAGTTGTTGACGATATGCGGACGCAGGCTGGGGTTCGGATTCTGTCCCTGCAGGTCGCGCGGAGCGAGGATCCACTCACCGGAGGCAAGCAGGGCTCCGTCCGAGCACGAGTTCGTCTCGCAGCCCTTGACCGCAATGAAACGAGCATGCGGGGCGACGCCGATCTGGTTCGGACCCGGGTCGCCGTCGTCGCCGACCATCGTCCCCATCGTGTGCGTGCCGTGCCCGTTGTTGTCGCACGGTGCGAGCGACGGGCTGCCGCAGACTTCGGAGGGATCGAACCAGTTGTAGTTGTGGTCGAAGTTGCCCGAGCCCAGGCTGCCGCGGTACTGCTGCACGAGGGCGGGATGGTTGTACTGGACGCCGGTGTCGATGTTGGCGACGACGATGTTCTCGCCGCGGTCGTTGAAGCTCGACCAGACCTGTGGCGCGTTGATCGCACTGATGCCCCACTCGACCGACTCGATGGAGGAGCTTGGGCTTGGCGCCGGCGACGGGTCCGGGAGCGGATACGTGCGCGGGGCGAGGATCTCCTTCACGTCGGGCATCGCCGCGAGCGACCGCAGCACGTCGGGCCCGGCCGTTACGCGCATCGCGTTGACGATCCAGTACGGTCGATAGCCGACACCATGGGCGGCCAGGAACGCGCGGGCACGCGCCTGGCTGCGGAAGGCGACGTCCTTGAGGCGGTCGAAGACGAATCGGCCGCGCTTTGCTCGATCGGAGATGCCGGACGCGGCGTCGAGATCGGCCTCTTCACGGAAAACGACCCAGAACGTCGCCTTGCCACTTGCTTCGATCTTCCGCAAAACCCTCGTCTCGACCGGCGCGGCCCTCGTTCCGCCTCCGGGATCTGCACGGCTCGCGAGCACCGGGGCCGCTGCGGCGACGAGAGCAACGAGAAATGCTCCAACCGCCGCCGGCAGGAGCCTGCAGCACTTCTTAGCGCTACGGCGACTCCCTTCGCCCAACGAGACCCTCCCCTCGGCAAGGAAACGCCACACGACGATAGAGCGTTCCTTGGAGGACTTCAAGCGGGCTGTTTGGGAGGGTCGCCTGCGCCGCAAGACGTCGCGCCTGTCGTTTCTGGTGTGTCCGTCTTGTGTCCGCGGCTAGTTGCTGAGCTGGGCAACACCGCGGATCAAGCGGCGTCCCCGCGGACCTCGTATGCGGCGACCGGGCGAGCGAAGCCTTTGAGCTCGAGGTTGCCGGCCGGCGCCGTCTCGACCGTCTCCTCCACGGCTGCGAACAAGCGCTGGCCAATCAAGATCTGGCCCGCGGCCGCCTGGGTGCTGAGCCGCGAGGCGAGGTTCGCCACCGGTCCGACCACGCCGTAGTCGTAGCGCCCTTCGAACCCGATTCGCCCGATCGTCGCGTAGCCGGCTTCGATCCCGATACCGAGCCCGAGCTCGGTTCCGCGCTTACGCCAGACTCCAGCCAGCTGCGCGACCCGCTCCTGCGCGGCGAGTGCGAACCGAACGGCCTGGAGCTCGTGGTCCGCGAC
>JBKPFE010000342.1:0-4789 GCA_046728705.1 Actinomycetota bacterium | reverse complement strand
GATCGAGCACGGCCGGATCAAGACCACGGAGGCGAAGGCCAAGGCGGTCCGGCCGATCGCGGAGAAGATGATCACGCTCGGGCGGCGCGGCGACCTGGCAGCGCGCCGGCAGGCGCTCGCCTTTCTGCGCTCACAGGAAGTCGTCCACCTGCTCTTCGCGGAGGTCGCGCCCCGGTTCGCCGATCGGAACGGCGGCTATACACGGATCGTGAAGATCGGACCGCGGCCGGGTGACGGGGCGCAAATGGCTTATCTCGAGTTCGTCGACCACGTGCCACCGGCCCCGGTCGCACCCGTGCGGCGGGCGCCGGAGGAAGCCGAGACGCCGGCTACCGCCGGCTAGTCCCTCTAGTTCCCCCTCAGGCGAAAGTCGAGCAGTACGAAGACGGGACTGCGGACGTCCTCAGGATTCGCCTCCACCCAAACCTCCGCGTCGGACGACAGCTCGTCACGCAGTCGACCTGCAAGCTCGTTCGCACGCTCTTCCGTGGGCGCGCCGACCTCCAGGTAGCGCCAGACTCGGTGCACGGAGTGCTCGTCCCCTTCTAGCTGCGCAGCCAGCTCGGCCGCGGCGGCGCGGCTCGGTAGGTGAACCTTCACGAGCCAGTCGAACGAGCCGTCTTCGGCCGCTTCCCGCAACTCTTCCTTCTCCAAGCGGCGACGCTCCTCCTCGACCTCCGCGTCCGTCTGCGGTAGCGGAATCGACGCGTCCTTCCACGCCTCCTCGATCGGATGCCACCGGGTTACTCCTACCTCGGCTGTGAGCCGATCGGCGGCCAGGAGGTCGCGGACGACACGTTCCGCCTCGCGTGCGTTGGCCTCGGTTGCGGCGTAGAGGAACAAGCGTGAACCGTCCCGGCTGACGACGACCCTCCGCCCGAGGCGCTGGCGCGCCTCGTCACCGAGATCGCGCGAGCGCAGCCGCTCGCCGAGCCCGTATCCCGCTTGCTCGTCGTCGAGTTCGACCTCGACCCGCCACTCCTCCTCGCTCACGCGGCAGGATGATACGCAGGGTGCGGCTGAAGCTGACCCTCGAGTACGACGGCACCGGCTTCCGGGGCTGGGCCGCACAGCCGGGGTTGCGTACGGTCGAAGGCGAGCTGCGGTCGGCGCTCGATCAGGTCTATTCGTCCTGGCACGGGCTCGCCGTCGCCGGCCGGACGGACGCCGGCGTCCACGCGCTGGGCCAGATAGCGAGCGTCGAGCCGGAGGGAGGCCCGCCGTCGGAGCGGATCGCCGAGGCGCTGAACGCGGTTCTTCCCGAGGATGTGGCGGTGCTGGCGGGAGAGGAGGCGGCGCCTGACTTCCACGCGCGCCATTCGGCTCGGGCGCGCAGCTACCGATACCGGCTCTTCAGGCGAAGGACGCCGTCGCCCTTCGAGGCGCGGCGTTCGTGGTGGTATCCGCGGCCGCTCGACCGAGCACAGTTGGACGAGGCGGCGGCGCTGCTCCAAGGGGAGCACGACTTCCGCGCGTTCACGCCAACCAATACGGAGCACGAGATCACTCGCCGCGTGGTCCGGGGAGCACGCTGGGTCGACCGTGCGGAGGCGCTCGAGTTCGAGATCACCGCCGACAGCTTCCTGCGGCACATGGTCCGGATCCTCGTCGGGACGATGCTCGAGGTTCCGCCGCAGCGCTTCGCGGAGCTCCTGTCCGGCGAACGCTCCCGGGCAGACGCGGGCACGACCGCACCGCCGTGGGGCCTGTACCTCGAGCGCGTCCACTACTGACCTGTCGGCTGTTCATAGGGGTCAGACCCCTAGCCATGGCCGAAAGGAAGGGCCCCGACAGGCCTGCGGCTAGCCGCCGGGGCCCCAGCGGACGGGGGAGAGGCGTTCCGCCCGCCGAACCGGACATCTTCGACGCGGCGACGGCAAATCCCGCCGATACGATCGAGTCGATGGCAACCCGCACGCCGAAGGCGACTGCTGACCAGGAAAGCCGCGCGGCCGAGCTCCGCACGGAGATCGAGCACCACCTCTACCGGTATCACGTCCTCGACGACCCGGAGATCTCCGACGCCGAGTACGACCGTCTCTTCGACGAGCTCCAGGCGCTCGAAGACGAGCACCCCGAGGTTGCAACCCCCGACTCGCCCACCCGTCGCGTCGGAGCGCCGCCGGCCGAGGGCTTCCAGAAGATCGAGCATCTCTCGCCGATGGGGTCGCTCGAGAAGGTGACAACGGAGGAGGCGCTCCGAAAATGGGTCGACGACGTCCGCAAGCGCCTCGGCACCGACGAGCCGGTCGCCTTCGTCACCGAGCCGAAGATCGACGGCTCTGCGGTCAACCTGGTCTACGAAGGCGGCGAGTTCGTCCGCGGGTCCACACGCGGCGACGGCTACCGCGGCGAGGACGTCACGACGAATCTGCGGACGATCCGGGCGATCTCGCCGCGCATGGTGCTCCCTGAGGGAGAGACGCCACCGCCGCTCCTCGAGATCCGCGGCGAGGTCTACATGCCGCTCTCGGGCTTCCGGAAGCTGAACGAGCGTTTCGCCGAGGAAGGGAAGCGAACCGCCCCGAACCCGCGCAACGCCGCGGCCGGCTCGCTGCGTCAGCTCAACCCCGCGATCACGGCCGAGCGGCCCTTGTCGATTTGGGTACACGGCATGGGCCACCACGAGGGCCTGCCCGCGCAGACGCACTGGGAGGCACTTCAGTGGCTCCGTGAGCGAGGTTTCCGGACGAACCCGCTGGCCGAGCGTCACGAGAAGATCGACACCGTCTACGCCGCCTGCCGCGACTGGGAGACGAAGCGGATCGAGCTCGATTACGAGATCGACGGGCTCGTGATCAAGGTCGACAGCTTCGACCAGCAGGAGCGTCTCGGCACGCTCCACGACCGCCCGCGCTGGGCGCGCGCGTTCAAGTGGGCGCCAATGACGGCGACGACTCGGCTGAACAAGATCCTCATCCGCGTCGGCCGAACCGGGGCGCTGAATCCGTGGGCGATGCTCGAGCCGGTCGAGGTCGGCGGCGTCACCATCTCTCGCGCGACGCTGCACAACGAGGAGGACATCAACCGCAAGAACATCCGTGAAGGCGACGACGTGATCGTCCAGCGCGCAGGAGACGTGATTCCGCAGATCGTGGGCCCTGCCGGTCGGCACCGTCGAGGCACGAAGCGGTTCGAGATGCCGACGCATTGCCCGCTCTGCGGCGCCAAGATCGTCAAGCCCGAGGGCGAGGCGATGCACCGATGCCCGAACCGCGCCTGCCCGTCGCGCGGGCTCGAGACCCTCAACAACTGGGTGATGGCCGCCGCCGACATCGAGGGTGTCGGCGAGCAGCTCGTGCGGCGGCTCTGGGATCTCGGCCTCGTGCGCTCGCTGCCGGACCTGTACCGGCTGACGAAGGGCCAGCTGCTCGAGCTCGACGGCTTCCAGGAGAAAAGTGCGACGAACGTGATCACGTCGATCGAGGCGTCGAAGGCGATCCCGTTCCGACGCGTCCTCTTCGGGCTCAACATCCCTGACGTCGGCGGGGTGACCGCACAGAACCTCGCCCGGCACTTCGGCTCAGTCGACCGGCTTCTCAATGCGAGCCAGGAGGAGATCATGGAGTGCGAGGGAATCGGCCCCGACCGCGCGGAGTCGATTGCCGAGTGGTTCGCCGACGAGGACAACCGGCAGCTCATCGACGAGCTGAGAGAGCTCGGCCTGCGTTTCGAGTCAGGCGATGAGGATCGGCCTGCGGAGGGACCGCTCACAGGGCAGACGTACGTGATCACCGGCACGCTCGAAGGCTGGTCGCGGGAACAGGCGGCGGCCGAGCTCGAGGCCCGAGGCGCCAAGGTCACGAACTCGGTGTCGAAGAAGACGACCGGCCTCGTGGTCGGCGAAGAGCCGGGCGCCTCGAAGCTGAGCAAGGCGCAGCAGACCGGCGTGCCGCTGGTGACCGAAGTGGAGCTTGCCGAGCTACTGAGCGGCTAGCACGGCGGCAAAGCGATCCTGGGCGCGCCGGGCCCAGTAGTGCCAGACCGGCCGGCCGTTCTGCAGCACGGCGAAGGCGAAACGGCCGCGTACGTAGCCGGAGAGGGCCGATGACTCCGCGGTCGATCCCGTCTTCGCGAGCACTGCGCCGCGGGCCGGGGGAGCTTCCATCCGATCCTCCAGCGTGCCGTTCACGCCCGCGATCGGAAGCGACTGGACGAAGGCCGGCCGGATCACCGGATTGTTCCAGGCGGCCACGAGCAGCCCGATCAGCGCGGCGGCGGTGAGCCGGTTTTTGGGTGAGAGGCCCGAGCCGTCGACGATGCGAACACCGGTGAGCGGGATCGCCGCGTGGCGCAGCGTCCGCACAACGGCTTTTGCGCCCGCCGCACTTGTGCCGACGCCCTCGTCGACGGCGCCCAGCTGCTTGAGCAGGATCTCGGCGGTGAAGTTGTCGCTCTCCCGGTCCATGTAGCGGAGGATCCGCTGGAGCGGCTCCGACTCCGTCACCGCGAGCTGCTCGGCCAGCGGCTCCGCCACTCCGAGCTCTGCGCGACCTCCGACCCTGACTCCGACCGAGCGGAGGGCGAGCCGGAACTGCGTTCCCGCGGCGAGCGCGGGATCGCCGGTCAGCCAACCCCGAAACCGAGCGCGGTCGACGGTCAACGCCGACAGCGCCGGCGACTCGTTGAGGTAGTACCGGGACTTCCACGCTGGGCCGGTGCGGCGGGAGTCGAAGTACGACTCGTCGGCCTCGATGTCGCCCGAGACGCGCCGTATCCCGAACGCCCGGATCTGGACGGCGAGGGAGCGAAGGTCGGCTCGGCTCAAGGTCGGGTCGCCGAACCCCTT
>JBKPFE010000173.1:0-1470 GCA_046728705.1 Actinomycetota bacterium | reverse complement strand
AGCAGCGGCCGGTAGCCGTAGCCCTCGAGGAGCGAGACCAGCTCGTCCTCGGGAATCCTTGCAAGCACGGTCGGGTTCGCAATCTTGTAGCCGTTCAGGTGCAGGATCGGGAGGACCGCGCCGTCGGTCGCGGGGTTCAGGAACTTGTTCGAGTGCCAGCTCGTCGCCAGCGGCCCGGTCTCGGCCTCACCGTCGCCGACGACACAGGCGACGAGTAGGTCGGGGTTGTCGAACGCGGCGCCGTACGCATGCGCCAGCGCGTAGCCGAGCTCGCCGCCCTCGTGAATCGAGCCCGGCGTCTCCGGTGCGACGTGGCTCGGGATTCCGCCCGGGAAGGAGAACTGCCGGAAGAGCTCGCGCAGGCCTTCCTCGTCCACGCCGACGTGCGGGTAGACCTCTGAGTACGTCCCCTCGAGGTAGGCGTTGGCGACAAGTCCCGGGCCTCCGTGGCCGGGCCCGGTGACGTAGACCGCGCTCAGATCGCGTCGGCGGATCGCGCGGTTCAGGTGGGCATAGACGAAGTTGAGCCCCGGCGTCGTTCCGAAGTGACCGAGCAGGCGGGGCTTCACGTGCTCGGCCCGGAGCGGCTCCCGCAGCAGCGGGTTGTCGAGCAAGTAGATCTGGCCGACCGAGAGGTAGTTGGCAGCGCGCCAGTACGCATCGAGCAAGCGGAGCTCGTCGGCAGCCAGTGGTTCGTTCGTCGCCTCCAGCGTGGCCCTACGTTCGTCCATCGTCTCCTCCTCCAACAGATACGGGGAACAGCATCACAGGAATCGTCGAGCGCTCCAGCGCAGCCCGGACGACCGGGGCGCGCCCCTCCGAGAGCTGTTGTGCCCAGCCGAACACGATCAAATCCGACTGCAGCTCCTCGGCGACGAGCGGCACGAGCTCTTCCCGCTTTCCCGCCCGCCGCTCGAGGCGAACGCTGCCGATGCCCCATGGGCAGTAGCGGGCGAGGAACTCTTCTGCCTGCACCGACTCCTCGCCGTCCTCGTCGACGTGTAGGACCGTGACGTCGAGCGCGGCTGCTGCCGCGAGCTCGATGATCGACCGCGGGGCCAGGGACGTCGAGATCGTCCCCTCGAGCGGCACGAGCACCCGACGCAGGGCGGCAGCGACCAGGGCGTTCGCTGGGACGACCACAACCGGCCTCTGCAGCGAGGTGACGACCGCCAGCGCCGTCGAGCCGAGCGGATTGCCAGTACCTGTGGAACCGCGGGCGCCGACGACGACCGCAGCGACTTCGGGGGCATGGCCGGCTTCCACCAGTCGCTGGACGACCTGCCCGGAGCTCACACGAAGCGGAACGCCGGCGGCCTCGGCCGCGTTCTGCGCCCCGCGGTCGCTCTCCGTGAGGACGTGAACCGCTTCCACGCGGGCACCGAGGACGCGGGCGACCGCGCGGGCGGCAACGAGCACGGGATTCGCAGCGAGGCTGTTGTCGAGAGCTGCGAGGACAACGCTCATCGA
>JBKPFE010000319.1:0-2382 GCA_046728705.1 Actinomycetota bacterium | reverse complement strand
CTACGGCCCTGCGATCTCGTAATGGGTAACGAACGTCTCCCGGTCGACGAGGAAGCGATCGTCGTCCGGGAAGAAGGCGACCTCGATGTTGTCGCCCGCGAACGCGCGGATCGCGTCCTGCGACTCCCAGAGGCTCATCGTCACGAACTCGGTGCGGTCCCCCTGGTCGCGCCGGAGGACGTAGTAACCCAAATTCCCGGGAGTCGACCGAGCAGCACGGCCACCGGTCTCCTCGACGTACTCGAAATACGCGTCCGCGTCCTCGCGCTTGGTCCAGCCGCGCCACGTGCGGGCGATCACATGAGTTTCAACGCCTCGCCGCGGCGTTGTATTTCGCCCCGGCAGCGCGGCGTATAGGCCTCGGGGATCGTCAATCGCTCGCGAGTCAGCTGGTCGCGGATCCCTCGCAACCACTCACGCTGCGCGGCGGTCAGGGCCACGGCTCGGAGTCTGCATCCAGGCGAGTCCTTCCGAAGCGCTCGCCGTCCACGCCGCATGGACTCGACGAGGTCGTCGAATCCATCCGGCGGGAGCCATTCGCCATCGCAGTTCACCCACGGGTGCCATCCCTCGGGGCATCATCCGGCCCGTGCTCAGCTTCGAGCAGCGGGCGTGGCTGCGCCTCTACCTCGACTTCACCGCCCGCCAGCGCGTCGCTGAGACGGAGCCGTACTCGCAGGTGCCGCGCTGCCGGGGTTGCGACGTGCGCCTATCCGAGCGCACGCCCGGTTGTCACGCCTGCCAGTCCCGGCACGCAGGGCGCAGACGGCAGGCGAGGAGGTTCGCCGCCGAGCTACGCCTGCCCTCGGGGCGGTCGCGCTCGGCCCGTGCACGCTGGGCGAACGGGGACCTGACCGGACCTGACTAGACGACGATGACCTTCTGGTTCCCGAGCAAGCGGCGTGGGCTAGTCAGGTCCCGAGTCAGGTCCGGTGACTCGACACGGCTCGACAGCGCCGACGCTCCTCGGAACGATTTCGCGTAACCATGCTGTGTAGCGTCGCCAGCTGGCCGTCGCTGTCCGACGGGCGGCCGAGAGTGCGGGGCGGCGGCGGGATGACCCTTAACCATGCTGGCGGACTCTTGCCTTGAATCCGACCTGTCTCCCGCCGCCGTTTCGCTCGACTGGCCGGTGACCTGATAGAAGCGTGCGTCCTTTGCCCGACACAGCCCTGTCCAGGCCGGTCGACCATCTCGACGAGGGGGAGGCTAGGTCATGGAGTGGACGGTGGCGATTGGTGTCGACACGCATAAGGAGGTGCACGTCGCTGTGGCGCTTGACAGGTTCGGCGCTCAGCTCGACAGCCGGGAGGTCGCGACGACTCCTGCTGGCTACCGCAGTTTGCTCTCGTGGGCGCAGAAGCTCGGAGTGCCCGCTTTCGCCGTCGAGGGCACGGGTAGCTATGGCGCTGGGCTGACTCGCTTCCTTGAAAGTGCTGGCATCGACGTCTTCGAATGTGAGCGTCCGCGTCGAGAGGAGCGGCGGCGAGGGAAGAGCGATCTGATCGACGCGGCTCTTGCTGCCCGCCGGGTGCTCAGCGGTGAACGCTTGAGCCTTCCTCGCGGCGGCGGCCGACGTGAGGAGCTGCGACTGCTCTTGCTCGAGCGCCGCGGAGCAATGCAGGCGCGTAACGCGGCCCTGAACCAGCTGAGCGCGGTTCTTGTCACCGCTCCCGATCACATCCGTGCGCGTCTGGGAGCCCTCTCCGGCGACAGACTCGCTCGTGCTGCCGCTCGGCTGCGGCCGGGCTCCGAGGTCGTGAACGGCGTCGTGCGACGGCTCGGCCGTCGTGTGGAGCGCCTCTCGAGCGAGGTGGCAGAGGCCGAGCACCCCCTCGCCGGACTCGTCGCCGAGATCGCACCAAGTCTGCTCGAGGAATGCGGCGTGGGACCGGTCTGCGGTGCTCAGCTGCTCGTCTCGAGCGGCGACCCGGGCCGAATGCGAAGCGAAGCTTCCTTCGCCGCACTCGCCGGCACGAGCCCAGTCGACGCGTCAAGCGGCAGACAACGCCGCCACCGCCTCAACCGCGGCGGCGACCGCCAGCTCAACCGAGCGCTCCACGTCGTCACGCTCCAGCGCGTCTGCCACCACACGGAAACGCGCGCCTATTACCAACGACTCCTCGCCGCCGGCAAGACGACGCGGGAGGCACGCCGCTGCGTCAAGCGCGCCCTCGCCCGCCACTTCTACCGCCGCCTATGCGAGCTATCCACGCTCCCTTGACAACATAAAGCGTCGGATTTGTCGAGCTGCGTCCAGTACGGTCCGGCACCGGAAGCGACTGTTAACCGCAGGGTTGTTGGTTCGAGTCGAACCCGGGGAGTAAAGGAACCCCCGCTCACACGGGGGTTTCGAAGCCGCTCACTCTTGCCGACTTTCTA